>JAGGWI010000077.1 GCA_021157505.1 Desulfuromusa sp.
ATCCACAGGAGAAATATCAGGATTTACCGGAGAAACTGGCTGCAGAAGGGTTCCGTTCCATTGAACAATCTGCTGATGAGCTATCAACCGGCTGGGTGCAACTGGATGACTATGACTGCAGCGATTTCACCTCCCCCGACAGTTGTTGGCGTGATCACTATTTATCCTTCAGTTTGAGGCAGGATCGCCGCCGGATTCCGGCAGCACTGTTGAAACGCGAGGTCGTTAAACTCTGTGAAAAATTTCTGGGCGGGCAACCAACCTTAAGATTTGTCCCCAAGGGAGAAAAAGAGCAGATTCGAGATCAGGCACGCAGTTCGCTTTTAGCTCGCACCCTGCCGACACCCTCTTTTTACGATGTGGTCTGGGATACCGATCGGCAACTGCTGCGTTTTTGCTCCCTGGGCCAGAATACAATTGACAGCTTTCAGGGATTATTTCATCAAACTTTCCCCGGGTTGCGACTCCAATTATTTCATCCGCTTGCGCGGGCGACACAAATACTTCCAGAACCATTGCAACAAGCACTACAGGGCGCCAATAAAGCCCAGACAAATAATATCCTCGAGCAGGTTGAAGCCAACCGTTGGTTGGGAGTTGACTTTCTGCTGTGGCTATTCTATCGCACTCTCAATTCAGATTCCCGCTATCAGGTGACAACTTCCGGGCCGCTACTGGAAAAACAACCCTTTACTGCTTTTCTTGACAACCGCCTGGTACTTGTTGGTGGCGGACAGGAAGGGATACAAAAAATTGTTGTGGCCGGACCGCAGGACCACTATCTGGAAGTTCGAGCAGCACTGCGACAGGGAAAACAAATCGAGGAAGCAACAATTCATCTCCAACAAAACGAAGATGACGCCTGGAAACTGACGTTAAAAGGGGAACGCTTCCAGTTCGGCAGTTACCGCACCCCGATGATCCGGCCAGAAAAGGATCCAAGCGATGATCCTCAGGCTGAAGCAGAAGCGGCCTTTTTTACCAAACTTGCAGCGGTTGAAGAAGGGGAACAGATGTTTGACAGTCTCCTGAAAACTTTCCTGGTATTGCGCTTAGGCGAACAATGGTCAAAAGAACAGGCAGCGATACTGCACTGGCTGGAGACATAAAAAAACGAGGCTTAAAATCGGTGCGTAGCTGCCATAAATTGGGGACAGCTCTCTCTATGGGAATACTATGAAATTTCGTACCAAACTGCTGATTCTATTACTGACGATCACGCTCGTGCCGCTGAGTCTGAGTTTTCTTTCCCAACGCACCTCAATGCTCCATTTTGGCAAGCGACTCGCCAGTGATACCCATACCCAGTTGAATAACAGTGCAACAACGCTGCTCCATTCTTTAGTCGATGATTTCGCTAGAATCCTTAATCGGGATAAAGCAATGGGGTTGCTGACCCTGCAGATTCAAGCTCAAGCAGTTGAATGCAGGTTATCCTCTCCCCCACCCGAGCATCCCAGACCGATCTTTTTTTCTGCCGATTATGCATCTCCACAGAATCAGCCCAAAGATCTGATCACGACACAAAAGCACCGCCGCCCGACCAAAGATGGAACCCTGGCTTCAATCCCAGTCTCTTATTCCCAACAAGTTATTTTTCTAGCCGAAAGAAAAAAACCACAGGAAGTTGCCGACGAACTCAAGCAAATAAGCAGCATGCCTGAAGTTTACAGAAGTTTGCACGAGATTCAACCAGACCTGTTTCTCTGGCAATATACAGCGCTGGAATCCGGAATTCATTCCAGCTATCCCGGCAAAGGGGGCTACCCGGACTCCTACGATCCCAGACAGCGGCAGTGGTACAAAGACGCGGTATTCAAAGGGGGAGCAATCCAGCAAATCCTGACAGATTTAACCACCAGAAACCTGATCTTAACCTTGGCAAAACCCATCTATGCTGGCGATGGACATTTAGCGGGGGTCACGGCTCTGGACATCGACTATCGACAATTCTTCACCGATTGGAGTATCCCGACAGAATGGGCCGATGACGCTGAAAGTATGATTCTTATTTATCACGAAGACGCACCTGACCCGGGACAACAGCTGGAAGTTCTGCTCCGCAACCGCAGCGAAGATCATGCCTCAGATTGGCGGATACCGGTTGAGCATGAGTATCTGGATATAACCGACCCGCAATTGCAGGAACTCCAGCAGGATCTCCTGAACGGAAATTCTGCCGTCAGAAAAATTACTTATCGGGGGGAGGAATCTCTCTGGGCCTACGGTGCCCGAAACGTAGATGAACCCTTCCCGCTGGTGATTGTCCCCTATCAACAAATTATTGCTCCAGCGGTCAATGCCGAAAATTATGTCAATCAACAAATATCCCAAAGTCTCAGAATCAGCGCCGCCCTGACAATTATTGTTGTCGCTGCCGCCATTCTTTTGGCAATCAGCCGTTCCCGCAAGGTAACCCATCCGATTATGCAACTGTCGACAGCAGCAAAGCAGCTTTCTGATGGGGATTTTGAGACCCGGGTTGATATTCGAACTGGTGATGAACTGGAAAATCTCGGTAAGATATTTAATGGAATGGGACGCAGGCTGAAAGAACGGGAGCAGATGAAACACTCTCTGGAGTTAGCGAAAGAGATCCAACAACAGCTATTACCAGATTCATCCCCGATTTGTCCCAATTTTGACCTGGCAGCACAAAATCTCTACTGTGATGAAACCGGTGGTGATTATTTTGACTTTATCGCGTTGAAAGATTCGGGGCAGCAGCGGCTTGGTCTGGCGGTCGGAGATGTTTCCGGGCACGGCATTGGCTCGGCGCTGGTGATGGCGACCGCTCGCGGCGCTCTCCACTCTCTGGTTGACCGCTATGAGTCCAATCTCAACGTCCTGGCGAGCGAACTCAACAACCAACTCTGCCGGGGCACCGCCAACGCTGACTTTATGACCCTGTTTTATGGTGTCCTCAACCCGGAGGAGCGTTCTTTATGTTGGATATCGGCCGGGCATGCACCGATATTTTTCTACCGTGCGGATGGCCAGGTTAAAGAGCTTGACAGCTCGGGAATTCCACTGGGAATTATAGAAGAAACTCCGTATGAAATGGCTCCAGTTATAAAATTTTCACCCGGTGAAATCCTGCTGATCGGCACCGATGGGATCTGGGAAACCCGAAATACCGCTGGTGAAATGTTCGGTACCGAGCGGGTCATTGATCTGCTGATTCAGCATGCCGGTGCGAGTGCCGACAGCATTGCCTCACAACTCCTCACCAAACTGGATATCTTCAGGGGTGAACATTCCCGTGACGATGATATAACCCTGATGGTAGTCAAAGCCCTATGATCAGCATCCATGCACAGGCACATAAATAAGCTGCAAAAAGCCACAAAAAACCACAAAAAGCAGAGAAAACCTTGAGTGCATAACCTTTCAAATAACTTTTGTCCCGCCTAATTAAATTTACCTTTTTTTTGATAGCTTTATGAAAAATTTAGTGCTAGATTAAAATCGTCTAGTTCCATATTGACCGAAGGGGGAGTTTGTAGGGAGAAAAGTGTGTCAGAAGTAGAACAGAAAAATATTGCCCGGCTTGGATCAATGCGGCAGAAACAGCTGTTCAATCAAATCAATGCACTCCATTATCAAGGTGCCCCCTTGATAATTTGTATGCAGCACAAGAATCATGAATACTGTATATATTTGAAAGCCAACCCGGATCCGGTTTCTGATGAAAGAATAACCGCAACCTGGATCAAAGACGAATCTTCCCCGGCAGCCCTCTCTGCATTTAATCTGGTAAAAATCATTCTGAATACCAACCGTGATGCCTATGAATTCAAGCCCGAAGTCTATCGGATCAGCGATCGAGCCTTAAGTTTTACTCTTCCCGAAACAGCTGTAAAATCTGGCGGCAGAAAACAATTTCGCTTCACCAGTTTTAAAAAAGAGATCCCGATAACACTCACCCAGAACGCTATCGTTTTCTCCGGTCAGTTATTGGATTACTCAGCAAATGGAATTCTGGTGAATCTTTATAATGGAGAAAGCCTTTCTTTTGCCTGGCTGAACAATAGCCACCCCGCCATGCTGACCATTCAAGGGGAGAATCATCCAGTCTACACCGGCCAGGTCAGCCTTTCTCCTCGGGATCATGGACAATATCTGTTAACTCCCAATATGGATGCGACACCACGTTACAATGCCAGAGAATATCGTTCACGGCGGCAGCAACTTGTTCCATCCCCGGATCTGATATTTGATCATCCAATCACCGGCAAAAAAGTCCGGTTAAAAATTTCTGACCTGAGCAGTCTTGGATTCTCCGTGATTGAAAAAGCATCCAGAGCGTCCTTAATCCCGGGTCTGCTGATCAAAGACGCAATTATTTCGTTTACAAACAATCTCCTCATCCCCTGCATGGCTCAAGTCGTATATTGCGAACCTGACGAAAAGGAACCAGGAACGGTGCGGGTTGGCTTTGCAATTTTAGATATCACTATCCAGAGCCATCTACAATTAATTAACTTTGTGCAGCAAGCACAGAATTCCAGCACCTATATCAGTAATCAGATAGATCCAGAAGATTTATTTGATTTCTTTTTTGAAACTGGCTTCCTCTATCCCAAAAAATATGCTGAGATCGCCAATAAACGTGAAGAAATGATGCAATCCTACCTGGCTCTCTACCAAAAGGGGGTCGATATCAGTCGACATTTTGTCTATCAACACCAGGGACAGATTTTTGGTCATTTTTCGGCTCTACACGTCTACCGAAAAACCTGGTTTTGCCAGCATCATGCGGCATTGAACAACCAGAGAGCCGGATTAAAAGTATTGCGTGCTATTTCAGAATATATAAATGACAGCTACCAGTTGAACCCCATAAACCTTAAATACATCATTGGCTACTACAGGGATGCCAACAAGTTTCCAAAGCGTTATTTTGGTGATTATGTCGGTGAGTTAAATGACTATAAAAAGACTGCACTAGATTGTTACTCCTACATCAACGAAGCCAGAAGATTTATGGGTGGACCAGTAGGATTGGAAAAAGACTGGAGTCTTGAACCGGCAGAAAAAAACGATTTGGAGGAGTTTTGCGGTTATTATAAAAAAACCTCTGAAGGGATGCTTCCGGAGGCACTTGACTTGCTTCCAGAAGATCTCGGCGATCAGACGATGACAGAAGCATACAAAGCCAATGGGTTGTCCAGACGACGGGAATTACTAGCCTTACGCTACCAGAATTCTCCCAAAGCACTCATTGATATACAATCTACAGGTATTGGTCTGAACCTCTCTGAGATTACGAATGCAATTACTGTTTACCTGATCGATCCCAAGCCTGAGTATTTCGACATGGTTCGTTTTGCTATCTGTGATCAGGCATTAAAACGGGAAAAAGCATCGGACCCGGTCATGGTTTTTCCTAACAGTTTCCTTAACTCTTGTGACTTCCACGTCGATAAGGAATACACCATGTGGACCCTGAATGTCCCTCAGGGAATGGAATCATACATGGCCTGGATGAACCGGTTCTGCCGATGAATAGTGACTCTAAACTATATAGTTCACGTGTGCTCACGATATACATAAAACTGCTCCAATCAAAATATCCGGATGTAAATGTCGGTGCGATTTTAGCTTATGCAGAGATAGAAGTGTATGAAGTGAACGACGAAAGTTGCTGGTTTTCGCAAACCCAAGTCAATCGTTTTCATGAAAAAACCGTTCAATTGACCGGCAACGATAATATCGCCAGAGAAGCCGGCAGGCTGGCAGCTGCCCCCGAAACTATTGGTGCCCTGCGACAGTACACCTTTGGCCTGGTGGGGCCTTCTTTCGCCTTTCAACTTATTAGCCGTTTGAGCAAACGGCTCACACGCTCGACTCGTTTTCATTCCCGGGTCATAAAACATAATCAGGTAGAAATAACCGTAGAGATGCTGGAGGGGGTAGAGGAACAACCTTTTCAGTGCGAAAATCGTATGGGCTTTTTTGAAGCCATTGTCGATGGATTTCATCTTGGCTTGCCCAAAATAGAACAGACAGAATGCCTCTTTGAGGGTGGAAGCTGTTGCCGCTATATCATCACCTGGAAGCGGAAACTCTCCAACATTCTCAGCTCTGTTCGCACTGCTTTTTTGGCTCTTCTAGTGCTGTCTGTGTTACCGGGACTATTTGTTTTACCTTTCCAGGCCTTTCTGTATAGTTTTGTTTCAGTCTCATTCCTGTGCCTGGGAGCCTCGTTGGCCACAGAAATTCAGTGGCGCAAAGAAATAACGCGATCAAGGGATGTTTTGTGGGACAGTTCCGAACGCCTGACTGAATCGATTGACACAAACTCACGAAATATCCAGCTGATTCAGGAAATTGGTCAAGCTCTGGTAAACAAAAAATCTGTTGATGGGGTTTTAACCACCATCACGCAAGTGATGGAGTCAAAGCTTGATTTTGATTGCGGCGTGATCCTGCTTGTCAATCAGGACAGAACCCGCCTTGAAATTCGTAGTTCATTCGGCTACTCCCCCGAGGAGTACAGCAAGTTATTGTCGACATCGTTCAGTCTCAATAAACCCGGCAGTCAGGGACCATTCGTTCAGGCATTCCATCAGCAGGAAGACTTCATTATCAATAATACGGAAGAGATCGAGGAAAAATTATCCGCCAGGTCACGCAAGCTGGTTAAAGATCTTGGCGTCCACTCATTCGTGTGCTGCCCGATTGTTGTTGAAGGGACATCTTTAGGGGTCATTGCTGCGACCAATCAGGCAACAAAACAGTCATTAGTTCGAAGGGATGTAAATTTACTCCAAGGCATTGCCCCGTCTATCGGTGTGACCATACAAAATGCCGGTTTGATTGAAGAATTACATTCGTCATTCGAAAAGACCCTGAAGGTTCTTGCCGATTCTATCGATGCCAGAGACTATCTCACCGCTGGTCACAGTGAAGTGGTCACTGAATATGCAGAAGGGATAGCCAGACAGCTGGGGCAACCTGATGAGTATATACAGATGATCAGAATTGCAGGGCTGCTTCATGATTACGGAAAAATCGCTGTTCCCGACTCGATTCTCAAGAAAAATGGGCGTTTGACCTTGGAAGAAAGGGATATTATCAACACCCATCCGGCGCGATCTCAACAAATTCTGAATCAGGTTCCGTTCCGGGGGCTGCAAAAACAAATTCCCCAGATTGCAGGGGCTCATCATGAACGCTGGGATGGTGCAGGCTACCCTTCAGGTCTCAAGGGAGAGGAGATCCCCTTTGGAGCACGAATTATAGCTGTTGCTGATTTCTTTGAAGCCATCACATCCAAACGCCATTACCGAGAACCTATGCCCATTGACGTAGCTCTGGGCCTGTTGCATGAATCCTCCGGCACTCATTTTGAACCAAAAATTGTCACTGCTTTTATTGCGTATCTGGAAGCTCGGGATTTTTCATTGGCAACAGCCAGTTCTCCCAACCGCCCACATGAAATAACTGTCGGCTGTCGCCGCAAATCACCACGAGTACAATACCGTACACAAGTTTCAGTCCGGCAGAATCAACAGATATTAACGGGTGACATGATTGATGTCGGTAACAAGGGGGCCTATATTGCCAGTTCTAACCCGGTGACAGAGAAAGACTCCCTGATATTAACTTTTGCCATCCCCGGCAGTGACGAATATATTCAGGTTCCCAGTAAAGTCACCTGGATCAACAGTCAACAATCGCTGGCCAGTTCCAACCACCCCGAAGGCTTTGCCGTACATTTTCAGCAAATTCCCGAGCATGCTCAAAGGTTGATGAACCAGTTTATACGCCAACAAATTTCACCGGTTGCAAACATAACCGCACCTAAGGAAGCCGCTAGTGCCAGTTAAAAACAGTCAAAATCAAACCTACCTTATGGAAAACCAGGAAGAAGGTAAGCGGCTTGAAATAAAAACAGACGTGGAAGCAGTTAAACGACAGGCCGCCTGGGCCGGGATAGGTCCCGGTATGCGGGTGTTGGATGTCGGCTGCGGAATGGGGATTACAACACAAGCATTAGCGGAGTTGGTCGGTGAAAATGGACATGTCACCGGCCTCGATTTTTCTGAGGAACGGTTAGCAATCGCCCGCGAACGCTATGGGTCTGATCATGTCAGTTTTGTCTGTCATGATATTCACAAGCCATATCATAGTGATAAACCGTATGATGCCATGTGGACACGCTTTTTCCTCGAATACTTCAGAGCAGAGCAGCAGCAGATTGTTAGCCATAGTATTGCCTCCCTTAAACCCGGCGGCATTGCCTGTCTTGCAGATCTTGACAACAACAGCCTTGGTCACAGCGGGCTGAGCGAACGCCTGCAACAAACGTTGCTGGACATCGTGTCTCGGCTGGAAAAAGATTTCGATTTTGATCCTTATGCCGGTCGACGCCTTTACGGTCACCTCTATAACCTTGGGTTTCAGGATCTTGCCTGCAAGGTGGAAAGTCATCATCTGATCTACGGGGAATTAGAGGAAAAAGATAATTACAACTGGCGACGCAAAGTTGAAGTTGCCGCGCAAAAATCAGGCTGTCCATTTACCGCTTATGGGGGGAGCTTTGAAGCTTTTCATAATGAGTTTCAAGAATTTATGAACGATCCGCAGCGCTTCA
Source organism: Desulfuromusa sp. (assembly GCA_021157505.1). Classification (GTDB taxonomy): domain Bacteria; phylum Desulfobacterota; class Desulfuromonadia; order Desulfuromonadales; family Geopsychrobacteraceae; genus Desulfuromusa. The sequence goes on from JAGGWI010000077.1 coordinate 8,603, forward strand.
CATACACACCGCTGATTATTGCGAGGGGAATAAAAACTGCATAGGAGTCTGTCTGACTATACGGACTGAAGCGAAAATTCGGAGGTTTGAGAACAATTTTTAGCTCGTTTGCAGGCTCATAGCCATAGCTATGGGGCAAAAAGGAGCTGAAAAATGAGCCAAACAAACGGATTTGCAGCCAGTTCATGGATAGTCCGACAGCCTCCTGGAACGAATAGATAGGGGGGGATAAAATAAGTAAACTGGAGCTCTAAATGAAAAAGACTGTTCTTATCATCGCCTTGTTATCTTTATCTGCAGGATCAGCATTTGCTTCCGGGTATGGAGTCTTCACCCAGGGAGCTGCCGGGTTAGGACAGGCAAATGCGGTCGTTGCCCACCCTGTTGGCCCCTCTTCACTCTATTTTAACCCGGCATTATTGAACGATATTCCCGGTCGTCAGATTGAGGTTGGAACAACAGCAATTTATGCAGATCGTAGCGTTGATCTTGATTCTGGTGGATCTGAAGATAGCAAGAATAATTGGAACTTCCCTTCAAATCTTTATTATACCCACCAAGTTAATGAAAAACTGAGCACCGGATTCGGACTTTTTTTTCCTTTTGGTCTGTCCACAGAATGGGATGATGACTATGAGGGGAGGTATCTGGGAACCTCGGGAGAGATCCTCACCCTCAACATCAACCCGGTCATTTCGTATCGTCTGAATGATAAACTTTCAATAGCGGGTGGTTTCAGCATTGTCTACCTTGATTCCACAATAAAGAATAAAGTTAACCAGACGGCAGCTTATACGATTGTTGACCTGCAACTTAGCGGTGGAGTCGGAGGAGCCTTACCCCCATTGACCGGTCCGCTGAATGACATCAATCAGAAGTTTAACGGTGAAGGTTGGGGCGCGGGTTTCAATCTGGGCGTTTTATACAAAGCAACAGACTACATCAGCATCGGTGCGACTTACCGTAGCCAAGTCAATATTGATGTTGAAGGGAGAGCGACGTTCAATAATGTAGATCCGATACTGGCACCCCTCTTTTCAGACACCAATGGAGATACTGATATCCGCCTCCCGGCTCAGGCAACTGTGGGAGTAGCTTTTACCCTCTATGACAATCTGATTATAGAAGTCGGTGGACGCTGGGAAGACTGGGCTTCGACAAAGAAATTAAAGATCAACCTGGATACTCCGGTTCTGGGGGAAAACTCAAGTACGACTCCGCGCGACTGGAACTCAACCTGGAGCTACAATATTGGCGGACAATACCAGATTAACGAATCATTCAATCTGAGCGCTGGATATCTCTATGGAAAAGATGCTGTTCCAGGGTCGACATTTGAACCCCTTGTCCCTGATAGCGACGCCCATTTATTCACTTTGGGCGGTGGGTGGAATACCGGTGCGTGGACGATCAACGCTGCCTTTGGTTATGAACATCATGAGGATCGCAAAAAAGATAACGATCTCGGTGATCCGCTGGGCTCACTCCTTGTCGGCTCTCCAACAAATACAGCGAATGGAAAATATAAAGCTGATGTTTATCTTTCCAGCGTGAGCGTCGCCTACCGATTTTAATCGGAATGATATTCGCGCAGCACTTCTACAATTTGAACCTGGCAGGTTCGATACCACTTTGAGCGCCCCAGTTGTTGTGCTTTGATATGTTCCGAATCCTGTTTCCAGCGGGAAATCTGTTCCAGCGTCTCCCAGTAAGAGATAGCTATTCCCTGATCCCCTTCGGTTAGCGCAACAAAGTCCCGACAGCCATATTTTTCCATCGCCAGGCTTCGCAATCTGGTTGCGGTGTCACGATATTCCTGATCCAGCTGGTTGATCTCAGCTCTGAAAATGACAGCATACATAAAGACATACTCAGTGGTTCAGGAGTAATAAGGATAATCCATCTGCTTTGCTATTTCGATACGAATTTCTTTTCCGGCCAGGCGTTCGACCAGGTGCAGACCCAGATCAATTGCTGCAGTCACCCCCCGTGCAGTGACAACATCACCTTCATCAACAATCCGTTGTTCAGAAACTTTTCCGCAGTAACGGGCCAGTTCCGTGTAGGCATTAGGATGCGTTGTTGCCTGCTTCCCCTTGAGAAATCCTGCAGCTCCCAGCAGCAGAGAACCGCTACAAACAGATGCTTTCAGAGGAACCTGAGCGGCAGTCTGTAACCAGTCAATGAACTCATCATTATGTTGCAGAGAACGACTACCATACCCCCCGGGGACAACCAGAAGGTCAAAGTCATTTAAGGGCTGTTTAACCAAATCAGGATCAAAACGAAGATCATGAGTATCCGACACATCATCACAGAAAGAACAAATCTGCCAATGAAAATCCGGTATAAAATCCATTGATTTCAGGCGCGTCAACGGGTCATAAAAACCGACAAAATCCAATGCTGTCATCTGGTCAAAAATTACAAAAGCCGTGTTCATAGATATCCTTATATGGAGTAAACTTGGGATTGCCCCCAGCTCCTTCGGGGGCTGTCCCAGATGTTTACAGGCTATGAAACTGTGGTGGGTTGCGCCGCAAAATCCTGGGACAGCCTCCATGCGCGGACAGTCCCGGGTTTGCTAACTCTTAAAG
>JAGGWI010000167.1 GCA_021157505.1 Desulfuromusa sp.
CCTTAGAAGAACTGATGAGGATTTTCACCCCTGTCCCTCGGTAGACCATAATCATCATTAACAACTGATCATGCCAGAAGGGACAGAGGACAAATTTTCCATCTTCCCAAAGGTTTCGGGGATGGTCTCCACCGATAGTTTCAATCCGATTGGTTAAATACAGAAAACGGATCACCAAAGACGCAAACAAAGGGCCAATTGCCAACAACAGACGGTCCCCGAGCCCCATTAACTTTGTCCCCCGAACTGTGAATCGTAAAGGCGCTTATACAATCCCGATTTTTCGAGCAACTGCTGATGGGTTCCAGATTCTTTAATTTCCCCATCATCAAGAACCAGAACCTGGTCAGCGTGCAAAATTGTAGATAATCGGTGGGCGATAACAAAGGTGGTCCGATTTTTCATCAAGTTTCCCAGAGCCTGCTGTACCATGTTCTCGCTTTCAGTATCCAGAGCACTGGTTGCCTCATCCAACATGAGAATCGGGGCATCCCGTAAAATTGCCCGGGCGATACAAAGCCGCTGTCGTTGCCCGCCAGACAAACGGACACCACGGTCACCTATCGACGTTTCATAACCTTCAGGCAACTGGCGGATAAATTCATCAGCATAAGCCTGAGTAGCTGCAATTTCTACAAGTGAAAAATCGGCATCGGGTTGCCCGTAACGAATATTATTGGCGATGGTATCATTAAACAAAAAAGTTTCCTGATCAACCAGTGCCAGATTTGCATGCAAACTTTTCTGGGTTAGCTTACGAATATCATAACCATCAATCAGAATTTGTCCATGTTGTGGATCATAGAAGCGATTCAATAAACCAATAAAAGTACTTTTCCCGGCACCACTTGGTCCAACCAGAGCGATAACCTCACCGGGCTTCGCCTGCACAGAAAAATCCCGCAAAACCAGCTTGTCATCATATGCAAACCCGACATTTTTAAAACTGACCTGACCCAGACAACCAGATAGTTCTACCGCATCCCGGGCATCATCAATTTCGGGCTGGTTATCAAGTACTTCAAAAACCCGTTCCGCTGCACCAATAGCTTTTTGGATGGTGTTATTAACTTTAATCAGCCGTTTAAGGGGGGAATACATCAATAGAATAGCTGCAAGAATTGAGAATAACTCACCTTTAGTTATTGCTTCAGCCGCAACCCGATTCAAACCATACCAAAGAACAGCCGCAACTCCAAATGAGGTCATAATTTCCATAACCGGAGCTGAGGCCGCTGAATATCTGAATGTTTTACGGATAAAGGTGAAAAATCTGAAATTTTCCCGAACAAACTTCTGTTCTTCACGCTCCTCAGCAGCAAACGCTTTAATCACTTTGATCCCCGAAAAACTCTGCTCCAGGACACCGGTCAGATTCCCCATTGCATCTTGACCACGCCGGGAGAACTTTTTGATTTTTCGACCAATAGCAACCGCTGGCCAGACAGTTGCCGGGATGACAACGAAGGCCATCAGCGCCATTTTCCAATCGGCATAAAAAGCATAACCTGTCAATGCAAGCAGGGTCAGAGTTTCGCGTATAAAGGTGACCAGAACGTCTGCAAGGGCAGATTGCATCACGTTGACATCATTGAGAATTCTTGACATCAATGAGCCGGAAGAACTTTTGGTAAAAAAACGGGTCGACAACCTCAGCGTATGGCCAAAAACTTCATTGCGGATATCCTGGATGGCCAGTTGTCCTGCCGTGCGGATATTGTAGGTTTGAACATAACGGCAGAGCCCTTTAAATGTTGCCAGTCCAATAACAAAGAACGGAAGAAGCTGAGCTAATTTGAGATTGCCAGCGATAATCAAATCATCGACAAAGGGCTTGACCAGATAGGCGATGATCGCATCAGAGCCGGCGACCCCCAATGAAGCCACCATTGACAGCGCAATGATCCATTTATACGGCGCAGCGTAACTGACAAGCCGCAGATAGATATTCTTTTGTTGATTGCTCAATAACACAAATATCCCTGTCTAGCAGAGTGTTGAAAAACGTTTTCGAGGCCGCGAGTGCAAGGCGAAAATTGTCGAAAGAGCGCAGTTTACACTCTGTAAATGAGCATTTTAAGACAATTTTCAACGCAGCAATCGCAACGCAGGTAGTTTTTCAACAGCCTGCTAAACGCTATGCGGACATTTCAGCAGCTATGCTGGAAACTCGCACTGAACAACCGGGAGCCCCTAACAACTGTCGGACACCTTTTAGGTCTTGCTGCATTGTTTCAATATAATCTTGATCGTCAAGAAGTCTCAGAATTTCATCACCCATTGCAGCAGGTTCCGCAGCGTCCTGAATAAATTCCTGCACAATTCTGCGACCGGCAACAATATTCGGCAAACCAATATATTTTATTTTAATCAAGTGCTTGCCGATTCGGTAACTTAAGGGGGCAACTTTATACAGAATAGCCAGTGGCGTTCCAACCAGCGTAAGTTGCAGCGTTACCGTTCCCGATACAGTCAAAACGGCATCACAGGCCGTCGCAACTTCATAAATATTCTCTTCAACAATAAAGATCGGTAATTTCGTATTTGAAAATCTTTGTTCTAAAAGATTACGCGATAGTGAAGGGGCAACTGGAAGTAAAAATTTAGCAGCGGGTTTCTTCGCATGTAATAGTTCAGCAGTTGCAACTAGAACATCTAAAATATGTTCCAATTCACTATTTCGACTCCCTGGGAAAATTCCAATAACCTGTTCATCTGCGCCGATACCAAGTCTGCTTCGTAATAAACCTTGCGGTTGATTCTGAATGAATTCATCCAGTAACGGATTGCCGACATACTCGGCACTCACCCCTAACGGTGCATAAATTTGTGGTTCAAAGGGAAAAATCAAGGCCAGACGGTCTACTCGCTCAGCAATCACCTTTGACCGACCACTGCGCCAGGCCCATACCTTGGGACTGATGTAGTAAAGAACCGGTATTCCGGCAGCTTTTGCAACCTTGGCGAGACGCAGGTTGAAATCTGGAAAGTCGATCAAAATCAATAGAGAGGGGGGAGCAGTCGCTAAAAGAACCCTTTTGAGTTGGCGAAAGCGACGAAAAATGTTGGGTAAATGGCTGACAACCTCAACAACTCCGATAACAGATAATTCATCGGAAGGGAAAAGAATTCTGCACCCTGCCGCACACATTCTATCGCCACCGACACCAAAAAAACTTAGCTGCGGATGGTGTTCTGCTGCAGCCTGGATAAGATGACTACCATGCAGATCACCAGAGGCTTCCCCTGCAACAATCATCACCTTGCGAGACCTGTCAGAACCAGTTGATGACATAAAACTCTCACGCCAAAAAAACAAAAGGCGAGAACCATACGGATCTCGCAACTTTTGTTACCGATAAAGTTGAAAATTATCGCTAACGTGCCAAACCACGCTCACTTTTTTTCAAAAAATCGAGGTAAGTTGCAACTTCTTTTCTTGATCCATCAAAGCGCTCTTTTATCTGGGCAACAGCTTCATCCAGATTGAGATTTGAACGGAATACCAATTTATAAATACCTTTAATATTGCTCAATTCCTGGGCTCCAAAGCCGCGCCGTTTTAATCCGGTCAGGTTCAATCCCACAACTTTTGCCCGGTCACCCTGGACTATCGAATAGGGCGCAACATCCTGGCCGATCATAGAACCACCACTCGCCATCACATGGCAACCGATCCGGGCAAACTGATGGACAGCACTCAAACCACCGAGTATCGCATAATCATCCACCTCAACATGCCCGGCCAAAGTAGCAGCGTTTGCCATGACAACATGATCGTTAACAATACAATCGTGCGCAACATGAGCATAAGCCATAAGCAAGTTATCATTTCCAACCGTCGTTATCCCACCGCCACCCTCAGTTCCCAGATGGATTGTCACAAACTCACGGATTCGGTTACGGGCGCCGATTTTCAGATATGAAACCTCCCCGGAAAACTTCATATCCTGGGGTATCGCTCCGATCGAAGTAAACTGAAAAATCTGGTTGTCACAACCGATTTCAGTCCGTCCTTCGATGACGGCATGAGGTCCTACCGTTGTTCCCGCCCCAATTTTGACGTGCTCCCCAATAACGGCATATGGACCAACCGTTACAGATGAGTCAAGTTCCGCCCCTGGAGCAATGATTGCTGTTGAATGAATCATAATATGTCCATGTTACTTAGCTGCAAACGTAGCTTTCAAAATTGCTTGAGCAACCAAAGTTTCGCCAACGTAGGCCTTACCATCGAATTGATATATTCCACGCCGTTTTGAGAGTAACTCCAGTTCCAACCGTAGAACATCACCGGGGAGAACTGGTTTGCGAAAGCGAGCCTTATCAATACTGGCAAAATAAGTAACACGATCATCCCCAATGCCATCGATAGTCGAGGCATAGGCTCCACCAACCTGCGCCATCGCTTCAATAATCAGAACTCCCGGCATGATTGGATGGTCAGGAAAGTGCCCCTGAAAAAAAGGTTCGTTGATCGTCACATTTTTATAACCGAAGACCTTGACCCCCTCTTCAACTTCTTCCAATCGATCAATTAAAAGAAAAGGGTAGCGGTGGGGTAAAACTTTCATAATTTGCTGGATATTCATGACTAGCATATCAATTCTCCTTTAACAGCGTCTCAAGTTCCTCCAGACGATTTTTTATTTGTTTCATTTCTTTACGCATTTCCGGAAGTTTGGGCAATGTCATGGTTGCTCGAAGCCACTGTTTGTGAGGCATCAGAGGCAATCCTGACAAGGTTTGATTTGCGGCCACATCTCGAGTTACCGCCCCTCTGCTACCGATCATGACATGGTCGCCAACTTTCAAATGGCCAGCAGTTGCGGCCTGACCACCAAAGGTGCAGTGGTTACCAATTATGGTGCTACCTGAGATGCCAGTTTGTGCAACCAGAATACAATCTTCTCCGATATTCACATTATGACCAATTTGAACTAAATTATCGAGTTTTGTACCACGGCAAATCCGGGTTTCACCCAGAGCCGCTCGATCAACACAGCTTCCAGAGCCAATTTCAACATCATCCTCTAGGATGACGATTCCCACTTGGGGGATTTTATAGTAGCTATCCCCGTCAGGAGCAAAACCAAAGCCATCAGCACCAATGACCGCAGCAGGTTGTAGAATAACCCGATCATGCAAACGACAACCTTCACGCACAACTGCTTTGGCATGCAGCAAACAATCCCGGCCAATGGTGACATCATCGTAAATGACAACCCCCGGATATAGAATTGTTCCAGCTCCAAGCTTAACCCGCTCGCCAACAACACAACCGGGATAAATTGTCGCCGACTTATCAATATCGGCAGATTCAGCAACCCAGGCTCCTGACATCACGCCATTAACTGGTCGTTCAGAAACCTGCAAAAATGTGAGGATTTTTGCAAATGCCAGGTACGGGTTAGCACAAACAATCAAGTTCATCTTATCAGGTGGATCAATCCCTGGAGCAAGGATCACTGCTGATGCCTGACAATTTTTCAGCTTCGCCAGATATTTTGTATTGGCAACAAAGGTAATATCCCCCTGTTGTGCCCGATCAATGGGTGCAACCTGGACTATATCCAAGTCAGGATCACCCTGCAGTTCGCCACCAACCAGGTCTGCTAATTTCTGTAATTTTGCCATTGCACCATCTTTACTATAGTACTCGTAGTCTCAACTGATATTTTATGCGCCAGAAGCCTGCAAACGTGTCGAAATCTGTTCTCAAACCTCCAAATTTTCTCTTCGCCCCGCATAGTCCGACAAACTCCTTGTTACTTCTTACTCGCGTCGTATGCCTCAATGAGTTGAATTGTCAAATCAATCATGTCATCGGCAACATAGATAAGACCACCCTCAGTTTTTTCAATAATCATCGAGTAACCACCATCACGGCCAAATTTCTGTAAAATTGCAGTGAGTTCTTTAAGAATTTCCTGCGTATACTTCTCATCTTTTTGCTGCAGTTGGCGTCGGGCCTCATTCTGAAATTGTTGCAAAGCTGCTGCCTGGGTTTGATATTCTTTTATCTTTTCCGCCTTGGCTGTATCTGAAAGAAGGGCCCCCTGCTTTTCAAGTTCGTTCTTCAACTTCAGGAACGCTTCCTGCTTTATCTTAAACTCTGTTTCATACTCTTTTGCCTGTGCGGCAATCTTAACCTTTGCTTGAGCGCCAGTTCCGGAGTCATTTAACGCCTTTTGTAGATTGACATAAGCAACTTTCATCTCCGCAAAAGCTGGAGTTGATAATAAAAAGGTAGCAAGTAAAACAAAAACAATCTTTCTCATGGTTTTCTCCTATGGATGAGTTATTAAAAGGCTTTTCCTATGGTAAATTCAAATACAGATTGGTCTTCATAATCACGGGGAGATAAATTATAACCCCATTCAAAACGCAACGGCCCCATCGGGCTCTTCCAACGAATTCCGGCCCCGACACTGTTACGCATATCAGAGAAGTAATTCTCATCATCGGTCCAAGCATTGCCGGTATCGTAGAACAGAACGCCCTTCAGTCCAAGTTTTTTATAAATTGGGAACAGATATTCAAAGTTAAAATACCCCATTCTTGAACCACCAATATAATCGCCCTCTTCCCTTGGCCCAACTTCTCGATACTGGAAACCCCGAATGGTACGAATCCCCCCCAGGAAAAATTTCTGGGTAATCGACACGTCATCACTGTCTGTTGATGTCACATAACCGAGCTCACCGTGGATCGAAAAAACGGTTCCCCATGGCAACGGAAAGAAATGTCGATGTTCGGCGATGGATTTGACGAATTTTTCCGTACCACCCAATCCAGCGTACTCAAGAGAGAGTTTAGACATCCCACCTCGACTTGGATCTTCAAAATAATCGGTACTATTACGAACTATCTGAGCTGTTAATGATGACAGAGTTGAATCCCCGGCTTCGTCCTGGATAGTCTCAGTGAGGTTGTTACTAATATTAGAGACATCCAACTGCTCATATCGATAGGTCATGTAGAGTTTAGATTTTCTGCCGATGGGATGACCCACCCGAATTGAACCACCAATTTTTTCTTCATCATAATCATCATATTCTCTGTCATTTTTATAAATGTCGCCCCCCAGAGTCCAGTTTGTATCGAGAAAGTGAGGGTCACTGAGAGCCAGAGAGTAGTTTGTACTATAAGAACCCATAGTACCACTGAGAGCAAGTCGCATACCATAACCGAAAAGGTTATCCTGAGAAATAGATCCCTGAGCCATAAGTTTATCGGACGAAGAATAGCCCATACCAATGGAAAAAGTTCCGGTTGAACGTTCAGTAACCTCGACACCAAGAACGGTTTTAGTCTCATCAGAACCCGGCTTGTTAGTCACATTGATTTCATCAAAGAAGCCAAGGTTACGAATCCGCCGATTTGCCTCCTTAACCTTCTTCGCACTGAAAAGATCACGCTCAAGCAGCGGTATTTCCCGGCGAATCACCTTATCACGGGTTTTGGTATTGCCAGTGATCTCAATCCGCTCAACAAAAACCCTGGCACCCTGTTCAACTTCAAGATTTAGATCGATCAATTGCAGCTGTTGATCTTTGTTTGTTAATGGAGTTACGTTTGTATAGGCATAACCATGGTCTGCATAGACATCCGTTAACATCAGAATACTTTGACGCAATGCCGAGGTACCAAAAACATCTCCAGACTGCAACCTGACCAACTTTCGCAATTTCTCCTGCGAATACATCAAATCACCGGATATGGTAACCTCCCCGACCCGGTACTGCAACCCTTGATCAATCTCTATAGAGACATCCAGATACTCATCTTTAATCAGGGAAACCTGAGGTTCTCCCACCCTTACAGACTGGTAGCCTTCATCATGATAAGCAGCTTTGATTCTCTCAACATCCAGAGACATGGCCTCTTTATTATAAACACCCCGATCAGTGATCCAGGATAGCCACCAGCGTTCTTTCGTTTCCATTTCATCCAACAGTTGATCTTTATCAAACACAGTATTACCAACAAAGGTAATATGCCTGATCAGAATCTTCTTCCCTTCAACAATGTTAAAAGTAAGCGTCCCCTCGTTCTTATCGTCTACCTGTAAGTCCGGTGTTATTTTTGCAGCATAATAACCATCAACAATATAGGCATTCTTCATTTGCTCGAGAGTCACCTCAACCTTGATTCGATTATAAATTGAAGGTGTTCTCATCGTCAGCAGGGGGACCAATTTGTCATCTTTAAGCTTCTTGTTGCCAACAAACACAATCGAACGGATCAAAGGGAGTTCGTGAACCACAAAAGTGAGAACTTTAGCTCCCTGAACCTCTGTCATCTCCACAGAAATATCATCAAAGTAACCCAATTTAAAGATACTCTGCATCGCCTGATCTATATTTTCAAGAGAAACCAAGTCGCCCGGCTTGATAGAAATTTCTGCCAACACTTTAGAGGTTTCAATCCGGGTATTCCCCCCGACTTGAATATCTGACACTCTTAAGTCCTGCGCAGAGGCAAACACCGCCGCACTTAACAGAATAAGTGTCAATATTACTTTTCTCAACATCCGTAACCCTCAGTGTAGAAATATAAAAACGCTGATTATAGAAAATCAGATTGAGAACTTCAATTTAAATTATCCTCAGCCAGAATACCGTCTTCGATACGCAAGGTCCGGTCCAGACTGTTCGCCAACGAAATATTATGGGTAACAATAATCATAGTTAAACCACGCACCTGATGCATCCGGTTAAGTAACTGCATGATTTCATCAGAAATACTGCTATCCAGATTTCCAGTCGGCTCATCTGCCAATAATAATTGCGGTTCGCGGATCAGAGCACGAGCAATGGCAACACGCTGCTGTTCACCTCCCGACAGGGCTCCAGGCTTGTGAGTCAGACGCTGTTCTAAGCCCACTTCCCCTAAAATTGCAGAGGCTTTTTGAGCCGCAGCGGTACGCCGAACACCACCGATCAGAAGGGGCATCATGACGTTTTCAAGGGCCGTAAATTCAGGCAACAACTGATGAAACTGAAACACAAAACCAACGGTACGATTACGGAAAGCATCAAGGTCGGCACCCTTCAATGCAAAAAGATTCCCCCCCTCAAACAACACTTTGCCGGAGGTCGGATGATCCAATCCCCCAAGAATATGCATCAGGGTTGTTTTTCCAGCTCCGGAAGTACCAACAACCGCAACCCGTTCGCCGGCATAGATTTTCAGATTGACACCCCGCAAAACTTCGATGGTTCCACCGGGGGTCATAAAGCTTTTACCCAGATCAGAAACTTCAATCATTGCCGAATCATTCGTCATAACGGTCTCATACAAAGATTTTGCGACGCCATCATTCATAACGGAGCGCCTCGGTTGGATCCATGCGTGAGGCTCGCCAGGAAGGGTATATTGTCGCCAGCAAACAAATACTCATGGACATCACTACGACCATAACCACATCGCTGACAACAATTTCTGAAGGGAAGTGCGCCATCCCGTAAACGGCTTGATCAAAAATCCTGATCCCAAAGGTCCGTTCAAGAAATTTAATTGCAACATCTGCATAGGTTGCCAGAAAGACCCCTAATGTCGTTCCCAATCCCGTCCCTATGGTACCGATAATAAGACCTTCCAGCATAAATATTTTCATGATACTACGAGCATTGGCACCCATAGCCCGCAGAATAGCGATGTCACGATTTTTTTCCATCACCACCATAATCAGAGTTGTCGCGATATTAAACGCAGCAACAAGAACAATAATGCCCAGGATAATAAACAAGCCTAATTTTTCTAATTTAAGTGCCGAGAGAAAAGAGCCATAGATACTTTGCCATGGCCGAATAACGGTAGGAAACTTAAACTGGGCGCTCAAGGAATCAGCAACTTGAGGAGCGCATTCATAACCATCAACTTCAAGCTCAACACCACTGACAATTCCCTCTAAATCAAAAAAATGCTGCGCAACAGGTAAAGGGATGTAGGCGTAAAAGCTGTCAACCAGGCTGCTCTGCTTTTCAAAAATAGCAACAACCTGAAACGGTTTCATCTTCGGGATCATCCCGAAGGGAGTGATAGTAAATAATGGGGGAATGACATTGATGGAGTCACCAACAGCCACACCCAGGCTACTTGCGGTATCGATGCCGATAATAATTCCAGGCCGTTTGGTGACCGTACTAAAAAACTGCTCAACAGCAGGTTGACCATCCAGAGTTAACAGCGCTTGAGAAAATATTTTATGTTCCGCTTCAATCCCCTTGACACTGACTGCCGAGACATTTCCTTTGGATAATAACATCGCCTCTTTAGAGACAAAGGGGGAGGCCGAAAGAACATGCGGAGTCTGCTTTGCTGCCGCTATCAACTGTTGCGGATTCTCTATTCCCCCACCCAGGCGCTGAATCAATACATGAGGAACATTTCCCAGAATCTGCTGACGTACCCCATCGCTGAAACCGGTCATGACTGCCAGAATCAAAATCAGTGCGGCGACCCCAAGGGTCACCCCGGCAATCGAAATAAAAGATATCACTGAGATAAAAGTCTGCTTCCGTTTAGCACGCAAATAACGGAGGCTGATAAACCATTCGTAGGACATAAAACTCCAGTGAGGAGTGAAGGGTAAGGAGTAAGAGGTAAGAGGTCAGGGGTAAGGATTCGTCCACCTCACACCTCACTCCTATAATCTCACTATTTTACTCCTCCAAATCAGCTGACTTCAGGGCGTAATTGTGGGAACAGGATCACATCGCGAATTGAAGCTGAGTTAGTCAGCAGCATCACCAGGCGATCAATACCAATCCCTTCGCCTGCGGTGGGTGGCAGTCCATATTCAAGAGCACGGATGTAATCCTCATCCATACCGTGAGCTTCTTCATCCCCGGCTTCCTTTTCTTTCAGTTGCTGGAGGAAACGCTCTTTCTGATCGATTGGATTATTGAGCTCAGAGAAAGCGTTAGCCAGTTCACGACCGACAATAAACAGTTCAAATCGATCAACAACATCGGGATTCTGATCATTTTTACGTGATAACGGTGAAATCTCAGTGGGATATTCAGTAATAAATGTTGGCTGCCAGAGATTTGGCTCAACCACCACATCAAATATTTCTGCCAGTAGTTTACCGTGACCCATTTGGCTGTCCAATTCCAGACCAAGGGATTGAGCATAGGCAAACGATTTATCCCGATCTTCCAGAACTGTCATATCGGCAGAGCCGTATTTGACAATTGACTCCTTCAAGGTTAAACGATCCCACGGCGGAGTCAGATCAACCTCTTTTTCTCCATAAGGGATAACCAGGCTGCCACAAACTTTATCAGTGACATGACAAAGCAACTCTTCAGTAAAGTCCATCAAATCGTGATAAGTTGCATACGCCCGATAAAACTCCATCATCGTAAATTCGGGGTTATGCTGGATTGAAATACCCTCATTTCGAAAGTTACGGTTGATCTCAAACACCCGGTCAAAGCCACCAACAACCAGTCGCTTCAAATAGAGTTCCGGAGCAATTCGCAAAAACAGATCCATCTTCAGCGTATTATGGTGCGTCACAAAAGGTTTAGCGGTTGCACCGCCGGCAATCTGGTGCATCATCGGAGTTTCAACTTCAAGATAGTCATCAGCCAGCATATATTCACGGATCAGACTGACAATTCGACTCCGTTTACGAAACACTTCGCGCACATCAGGATTAACAATCAAGTCAAGATAGCGCTGGCGATAACGGGTTTCTACATCGGTCAGACCGTGCCATTTTTCAGGCAGAGGCAGAAGGGATTTAGTCAGCAACCGGATTTCAGCCGCCCGAACAGAGAGTTCATCCGTTTTGGTTCGAAAAGGGGCGCCGGAAACTCCAATAATATCACCGATATCAAACTTTTTGAATTGTTCGAAAGCATCCTCACCAACCTGCTTTTTCGCAACGTAGATCTGTATCCGGCCGCTCCCATCCTGCACCTGCAAAAATGCCGCCTTGCCAAAATCACGGCGGGCCATAATTCGCCCACCGAGACGGTAAGTAACGTTCACCTCTTCCAATTTCTGTTTATCATCATCAGCATGAGCTTCAAGCACCTGCTGAGCATTGTGCGTTACCGTAAAATCGTTAGCAAAAGGGTCAACACCAGCAGCCTGAAAGCTCTCGATTTTTGCCCGACGTTGCTGTAATAATTCGTTCAGTTCTTCCATAATTACTATCCTTAACTGTTCAATTTGGTGCCGCAAGATAACCTCAGCACCCCGGTTTCGTCAAGGCAGAAAGGCCCTTTAATAGCGACAAACCACCAATACAGATTAATTCTGAAAAAATCCACTGTTGCAGGGCTTTAAAAACACTTTTAACCCCCTGCAATCATAAACTTTCGAAGGCTGTCAGTGCAGAGCGAATCGCGGCCGGAATACGGCATGATTTACGCGTCTGGTAGTTAAAACAAAGCAACGGGGTCTCCCCTTCTACTGTCAATTCACCATCCCGCTCAATCCGGTATTCCATCATCCAACTGGAACGTTTCAACTGCCGTGATTTAACCCCGATAGACAACTGATCACCGAGAAACATCTCTTTGCGAAAATAGACATGTGCTTCTGGCATAATAATTCCGCAGCCACCAAGATCAATCTCGGTATATGGGCCGAGTGTGGCCAGATAAGCAATTCGGGCATCCTGAAAGAAATTCAATACAGCCGAGTTAGCGACATGACCACCGTAGTTGATATCAGCGACACCGACACGATAGGTAAATTGAAATAGAAAGTTTTCCATAAAGACCTCGTTACGACAAATCCCCTCAATTCCCCTGTTTCTAAGGTGGATGTTTAAAAGCGCCCCGCTTTGGAACAGAAGGGCCAGGAGCCTGTCGGACACTCCATGAACTGGCTGCAAATCCGTTTATTTGGCTCAGTTTTCAGCTCCTTTTTGCCCCATAGCTATGGCTATGAGCCTGCAAACGAGCTAAAAAACTGTTCTCAAACCTCCAAATTTTCGCTTCAGTTCGTAGTGTCCGACAGACTCCTAGGGAAGATTCGAAAATCAGAATCAACGCTGACATATGGGGCAGAAAAAGGTAGAACGCTGCCCCAACCGCTGACTGTGGATGGGCTGACCACAGATCATGCAGAGTTCGCCACTGCGGTTGTAAACCTGCAATTGTTGCGCAAAATAACCTGGCCTGCCGTCAGCTTGGCTGAAATTATTGATCGTTGTGCCACCAGCGGTTATTGCTTCGTGCAGAATTTTCTTAATTGCACCGGTCAGATTTGTATAACGCTCAAGGCCAACCCTTCCCGCGGCTCGATCTGGGCGGATTCCAGCACGAAACAGGGATTCACTGGCATAGATATTCCCCACTCCGACAACCGTTTTCTGGTCCATGATGAATTGCTTAATCGACTGTTTTTTCCCTTTAGCAATGGCATAGAGATAATCCCCATTAAAGAGATCGGTCAGTGGCTCAGGTCCAAGCTTATGGAGTAATTTGTGGCTGTAGGGATCGGTGTCGGTGTAAATAAATGCACCAAACTTACGTGGGTCGGTCAAACGCAAACACTGCCCGTCGGTAAAGATCAGATCGACATGATCATGTTTCTGTTCAGTTGTTCCTGCAGGAACAATGCGCAAACTGCCCGACATCCCCAAATGTAAAATTATTGTTCCCCGGTCACAGGAGAGCAACAGATACTTTGCCCGGCGTTCAACTTTGTTTATTTTCTGCCCGGGAAGATGGTGACAAAGGGTTGGATCAAGCGGCCAGCGCAATTTGGCGGTTCTAAACACACACTCCAGAATGGTGCGATCGGTGATATGAGGAGCAATCCCGCGGAGGGTCGTTTCTACTTCAGGCAATTCAGGCATAATTTAAAAACGGATCTTTTGTGGGGCACTATCAAAGTGGTGAAAAGCAATTTTATCGGGTGAACCGGAATAATCATCAGCTGCCAACTTCTGCGCTGAGTGATAGCGCCAACCGGCAGCAGTTTCAATCAACATAGCGAGTTCGTAAAAAAACTGGGGCCCAACATCAGTCTCTATTTCTATCACCAGAAGCACCTCCAGTTGCGTTTCCTCAACCCTTCTCTGGCACAAACAGTGCCAGTTTTTAATCTTAATACCACTCAACTGTTGTTCAGCAAAACGGATATAGGTGCTACGACTACCGAATTGTTGCAAAAAGGGTGCATCGTGGTGGTAGCTGTCATAGACCGCAGCGTAATCTCCTCCACCTAAAGCGGAGAAGCGCCGCTCCAAAAACTGCAGAGCTGTCATTAAATCAAGTCTCACAAAAAGACAATGGCTATGCCATCATCATTCTTTTAACCTCGGGTCAAAAGCATCGCGAACTCCCTCACCAAGAAGGTTATAACCTAAAACAGTTATTAAGATTGCCAGTCCGGGAAAAACCGATAACCACCAGGCACTGCCAAGGGTTTGCTTACCGACAATCAACATATTCCCCCACGAGGGGGTTGGCGGCTGCACGCCGATACCGAGAAATGAAAGGGCACTTTCGGTCAGGATGGCCCCGGCAACTCCCAGGGTAGCAGAAACCAGAACTGGCGACATGGCATTGGGTAGAATGTGGCGGAAAATGAGCCGCAGGTCGGAGGCTCCAAGAGCCTGGGCAGCAAGCACAAAATCACGCTGGCGCAAACTGAGAAATTCTGCCCGGATCAGGCGTGCCACCCCCATCCAACTGGTCAGTCCAATCACAATCATGATATTCCAGATGGAGGGATCAAGAAATGCAATCACCGCCAGAATCAGAAAGAAAGTTGGAAAACAGAGCATGATATCAACAAAACGCATTACCAGCGCATCGACCCAACTGCCATAATAACCGGCTAGAGAACCGAGAATGATACCAATGATGGTTGAAATGCCAACGGCAACAAATCCGACCAGGAGTGAAATCCGCGCACCGTAAAGCATCCGCACAAACACCTCCCGCCCCAGGTCATCGGTTCCGAAAGGATGCGCCATACTTGGCGGCAAGAGGCTCTGTCCAATATCTATAGCCGCAGGATCAACACCACTGAATGAAGCAGCGGCTGCCATCAGGAACATAACCAGAACGATTCCGGCACCAACCAGAGCCATACGGTTATGACGTAACCGTTGCCAGATGACATCGAGAAGAAAAATACGCCGAGATTGTGACTTCATCAGTTGAACTTTACCCGTTCGATATCAAGCATACTTAAAACCCCTTTTTCTTTCAATAGCTCCAGCAAACGGTCAAGCCGTGGGTCCTCTGTAGCGGCAGCACTGAAATCGACCACGTTATAGTCAATCACACTTTTTTCGATTGGAGGTTTAGTTGGCTCCTTGAAGATATTGCTTTTAATCGCCTGCTCAATTTCAATCTCTAAAGCCAACACCGGAATGATCTTACACCCGGTTGCAAATTGTAAATCATCAATGAGTTTGAGATTGGTCGGATCAGTCATCGCTACGCGCAATATTTTTTCATTTCTGGTTTTGCGTAGTTCAATCGGGATCACCATCAATTCCAACATTCGATCAACCGACAACAGTGTCATAAGCGGCTCTGGAACTTCAAAGTCCTGCAGAGAGATCCGAGAGTATTTTTCCTGAGACTCCAGAAATTCGACGATCGTCTCCTCAGGTAGATAGCCGAGCTTGACCAGGGCACTGCCGATCTGGCCGCCCAGATTACGTTGCATGGAAAGTGCAGATTCAAGTTGAAATTGATCAATCAGTCCAGCTTCCACCAACATCTCACCTAAGCGATTTACATTACTTTTCATAGAATCCCTACTTTTCTTGGTTTTTCCATCACCTTGAACCCCCACCCTGGTGGCTGTGACGAATACGCGGATCTGCCAGAGCGTAACAGATATCTGCCAATAAATTTCCAAACAGTGTCAAAACGGCACCCATAACCAGAATCCCCATGATCAACGGATAATCCCGCATCATAACACCATCGTAAAAAAGTTTTCCCATCCCCGGAATAGCGAAAATTGTTTCAAAAATCACACTGCCGCCAATTAATCCCGGTACCGAGAGCCCCAGGATAGTAATGACCGGCAACAGCGCATTACGTAAAGCATGCTTATAAATAACCACCCGTTCCGACAAACCCTTAGCCCGGGCAGTCAGAATATAATCCTGGCGAATCACTTCAAGCATATTAGAGCGCATATAGCGGGAAAATCCTGCCAGCCCACCAATGGCAGAAACAAACACCGGCAAAATCAGATGCTTGATCCGATCAAGTAGCTGCCCTCCCCAACTTAAATACTCATAGCCAAGGGATTTCAAACCAGAAACCGGCAATACCCCCAGACGCACACCAAACCAATCCATAAGCAGCAGCGCTAACCAGAATGAAGGCATGGCGAAACCAGTAAAAACCAGAATGGTGGTCAGCCGATCAAAACCAGAATTTCGTTGAATTGCTGAAATAATCCCCAGCGGGATAGAAACTGCAAGAATCAAAATAATCGAAAGCAGATTGAGTAAAATAGTCACCGGTAAACGCTCTAGAACTTTGTCCAAAACCGGTCTGCGGTCGGTGGCAAAAGATTCACCAAAATCAAGCCGTAACAAGCGTGACAGCCACTTTCCATATTGGACATAAAGGGGCTGATCCAGTCCATATTCAGCACGTAACCGCTCCTGTAGTTCAGAGCTGGCCTGCGGATTAAGCTGAGTTTGCAGGTCCGTTGGTTCACCAGGAGCCAAATGGATAACCACAAATGAAATCAGGGTGATCCCCAGTAGCAAGGGAATTAACAGCAATAGACGTCTCGCAATATAGCTCAGCATAAAACTCTCACCAGAAAAACGTCATTTCAGCGGGCATATTTTTGTTCTGCCTTGGGTACAAACCACTGATTAAAATTATAGCGGATCCCGGCGGGTTCCGGTTTTACCCCACGAAACCTCTTGGACACTGCCGGTAAAGCCTCACCAATATAGAGAAATGTATAGGGCTGCTCTTCAGCCAGTATTTCCTGGAAACGGTCATAAAAAACTTTGCGCTGGCGTTGATCAAAAACTCGCCGACCTTGCTCCAGCATACTATCGACCTCTCCGTTTTTAAAACCAACAAAGTTCAATTCACGCGGGCCGGTCTTACTGGAATGCCAGATATTATACTGATCCGGCTCTGGTCCACCGGTCCAACCAAGAATCGTCGCATCAAAGTTGCCCGGATTGATAAACTCCTTGAGAAACGTTGCCCATTCAATAATCCGCAAATTTACTGCAACACCAATCTCTTTGAAACGCCGTTGAATAATTTCACCGGTCTTCGAGCGCAGATCATTGCCCTGATTGGTAACAATCGTAAATGCCAGTTCCTTGCCATCCTTGTCCAAAATACCATTGTCATCAGTATCCTGCCAGCCAGCTTCGGCCAAAAGCTGTCGAGCCTTATCTGGATCGTACGAATATTTTGCAACATCACCATTATAAACCCAGGTATCCGGCTTATATGGCCCGGTGGCAACTTTACCATACCCCAGCAGGACACCATCAATAAGTTCCTGTTTATTGATAGCATAGGAGAGAGCCTGCCTGACTCGTTTATCCTGAAACAGCGGACGCTTCATATTATAACCGAGGTAAGTATACCCGAAATTCAGATAACGGTATTTATTATACAGCCGCCTGAATGCGGGGGTATCTGTCTGGCGATCAAACTGCAATGGTGAAAGGCCCATATAATCAAGACTACCGGTCTGCAATTCAAGAAACTGAGTGGAAATATCAGGAATAATTCGATAGACGACTCGCTTGATGTATGGTTGCCCCTCAAAGTAGTCAGGATTGGACTCAAGAACAATTTTCTCACCCCCCAGCCACTCAATAAACCGATAGGGGCCAGTGCCAACCGGCTTACGTGCCAGCAGACTTTTGGTGATACTTTCACCTTCCAACAAGTGGCGAGGATGAATTGACGTCGCCCAACTGATCAATGCCGGAGCATAGGGCTTGTCATAATGAACGATAAAGGTGTAGGGGTCGGGTGTTTCTATCCCGGTGACCTGTTTAAATGATTCGGCATAAGCTGTCGGAGTTTTGGGATCGACATAAAGCTGATAGGTAAATCTTACGTCTGCAGAAGTAAATGGTGCACCATCGTGCCAGGTCACCCCTTGGCGCAGGTGAAAAGTGATGGTCAAATTGTCCTCTGAGATCTCCCAGGATTCAGCCAGTTCCCCCTCTATCTGCAGATTTTTATCATAACGGATCAAACCGTTATAGATTAAACCATTGATCGAACTGGAAGCGGAATCTGAAGCCAGAACTGGCAACAGAGTGCTGGCATCCCCAATTGAAGATTCAATAAAAGTGTCGCCATATTCTGGGGCAACTGCCACGACAGTTCCCGGGTGGCTGGCTTCATTACTGTTACTGCAACCGCCAAGCAGTAACATAACAATCGTGATAAATAAAAAGTGACGGGTGAAAGTATTTTTCATCAATTTATACCAGCTCAGTCAGGCAATTCTTCAATCGGGATATTCACATGTTCTTTCAGGGAAAACCGGGCAAGATCAATCCTTGTGTTGACCTTCAGATCAGAAAATTTCACTTTAATCCGAGTCTGTTCCAGTGGCATTGCAAGCTGGACCAGTTGTGGAAACTGATTTTTCTTGGAAAACTTTTGATAATCAACGGACAGATACATTTCCGCCGCCGCAAAATAGCGACAACCTACGACTCTGAGTTGCTGATCAAATAACAGTTCCTGACGGTTATTGTCGGAACCCAGCAAGGTCAATATTAAGTTTTTTCCTGATACAGTAACACTGCTGTGCTGATAAACAATCAGCGGCGGCTCATACAGCAACAGGGTGAGCAAATCTTCTATCGCAAGGGGAACCTTGATAAAACGGTAAAGATTTTCATAACTGGCCGAACCACGGAAAAACCTGGCAGGTACAGTCGTATTGAGAAATACCGTCAAAATTTCACCGTCAGAGGCAATTTGGAGTGCGAGTTGGCCAAATCCAGTGAGCACATCAGCCCGTAACCGATCCGGTTTCTGCAATAAGAGAAACTGTTGGCTGGAAAAAAACTTCTTTTCAGTGGTCAAAGCCACACTGGCAGCGGCATCTAACGACGAATAGCGCTTTGAATTGGAGCTAAGGCCATCCAGTAACTGCTGTGCCGTGGGGATTTCGGTCCAAACCGGATCCGGCGGACGAATACAACCGACCAGCAGAACAAACAGAGATAAAAGCAACCAGCGCATCAATGCCCCTCCAAGGATAACCGTTTAAGCTTTTCTTTAACCTGCGTCGCGTGAGGATCTATTTTTAATGCTTGTCGATACGCTGACTCAGCTTTCTCCCACAGGTTCATAGCACGATAAAGATCCCCCAGATGTTCTTGAATGACAGCATCGTCAGGATGTAACTCAGTCGCCCTTTCCAGTTGCTCACGGCTTTCAGAATAACGGCCCATTTTAAAAAGCACCCACCCCAGAGTGTCAACGATATAACCACTTGGCTTAATTGCCAACGCTTTTTGTGCGCGGGACAATGCTAAATCGAGATCAATTTCGTTCTCTGCCTGCCCATAAGCAAGAAAATTTAATGCATCAGGATGGGCATCATCCAATAACAGAATTTTTTCTATCGTCTCTACTGCAGACTGATGCTGCTCCATTTTTTCATAGAGCCCCCCAAGCTGGTAAAGTAATTGGATTTCTTCCGGATATTTCTCCAGTCCGATCAATGCGACAGCAACAGCCTGCTCATAATCCCCACTATCATCGAGAAAAACAACGAGATAGTAATATAAATCGGGTCGCTCTACCCCCTGCGCCTGTAGTTGCCGCAAGATTAGAATGGATTTATCATTCTGATCCGTTTGTTTGTACAGGTAGGCCAACTGCAAGGCTGCCTCGGTGTAAATCGGTGAAGCACTGGATAGTGGTTCCAAAGCGGCAATAGCCTCTGAAAATTTCCCCTGCTCTGATAACGCCAGAGAGAGATAATAACGACGGTTTTCTTGATCATCTCTCGATTCCAGCAACAGCCGAAAGGTCTTTTCAGCTTCAACCCATCTTTCCAGTTCCAATTGAACCAATCCGATTTGATTGATTATTTTTAAATTATCGGGAAATTGTTGTTGGATTACTTTGAGTTGTACGAGAGCATCATCCAATTGATTCTGCTCCAGAAGATATTGTGCAAGTTGTTGTCTAACCGCTATCTCCCTTGGATTTTGATCAATGAAGGATTGATACAGCTCAAAGGCCGCGGTGGAATCTTCCTGCTCCAACAATTTGCCTAATTCCAGAACCACCGGTCCCTGAGCCGGCTGCTGCTTTAGCAACTGCTGATAGGCTGCTGCAGCCTTATCCGTCTGTTTTTCCAGCAGATAAAGACGTGCCAGGTTGAGCCGGGCAAGATCGCCCTCTGGATGCTGTTCAAGCAGTGTTTCCAATACGCTTATCGCTTCTTTCTTCCGTTCCAGTCGGGTAAGCGCCATCGCCAGGCGCAATGGCAATACCGCATTATCCGGATCCAACTGTAATGCCCGGCGAAAATGGTTGACTGCAAGAACGTACTTTTGCTGAAAGCTGAAAACCTCCCCCAGCAGCTCATGGCTCGCGACATTATCCTGGTTTTTGGCCAACAAAGTTTCCAGAACTGTAACCGCTTGCTCCGGTTGTTGACGGTGCAGATAGGCCCGAGCCAGAATCAGCTGCAAATAATCGGACTGCGGATCAAAACTGATGGCTTGCTCAAGAGCAGCAATCGCCTCTTCCCACCGATTTTCAGCTCCGAGCATTCTGAATTCACTGAAATAAAAAAGGGCCTTTGCTTCAGGATCAACCAGCTCTGAATGATATTTAACGGAACTGCCATTCTCCTGAACGGGTAATTGAGACCGATCCGCTGTAACACAGCCGGAAACAATCATCAGGCTGAGGCATAAGCTGAAAACTATTTTTTTAACCCTTAAAACGGACTGAATCTTCAAAAAAATTTCCTTCAGACAGACGAGGGTATAAAAACCCCTAGCCATCGATGCTGGTCTCATAAAAAAACAAAATATGCTGACTAAGCCAGTATTGATTAAGTAGCATACTCATTTCCCGAGCGTCAAACCCTTTAAAAAACGTCTGCTCAACTTTACAGAGTTGATATCTCTGGTAAATCCACATCATGTGAAGATTATAATTATTGTAATTATATCCTTTCAGGATTAGTCTGTAGAGTGTCTGTCTGATTTAGAATAGCATCGCTGTGGATTTAACCTGAAAAAGGTCTGCCGATGAAAGAATCACAAGAAAGTTCGATCAGAGAAGCTTGGGTCCTCTGTCTGATTCTAGGCCTGATCATGATCAATTTCCCCTTTATCCATATCTTCAATACCGAACAGCTTGTTTTCGGTATTCCGAAACTGGTTCTCTATTTCTTTACCGGCTGGCCGATATCAATAGTCGTTATCTTCTTTTTTGTCCGCTACACAGGAAAAGAATCGCCCGACAGTGTCGATATGGGGGGAGATAAAAACGACCCATGATCCCGGCAAAGACCACCCTCTTCATGTCGATCATCTCTGCTAAAACGGTTCTGCTTGTCTCCCTTGGCTATTTTGCACTGTTGTTTCTGGTCGCCTTATATGCTGAGAAGTGCCGTAAAACTGGCAGCTGCCTGCTGAAAAATTCACATGTCTATTCGTTGTCACTTGCGGTCTATTGCACCAGCTGGACATTTTATGGCAGCGTTGGCAAGGCAGCCACCAGCGGCCTGGAATTCCTCCCGATCTACCTGGGGCCAACCCTGATTGCATTCACCTGGTGGTTTTTGCTGCGTAAGATGGTGCGTATCAGCAAGCAACAGAATATTACCAGTATTGCCGACTTTCTTTCCAGCCGCTATGATCGTTCCACCCTCCTTGGCGCCATTGTCACTCTGTTTGCGGTATTCGGTATTACCCCATATA
This sequence comes from Desulfuromusa sp., assembly GCA_021157505.1. Taxonomy (GTDB): domain Bacteria; phylum Desulfobacterota; class Desulfuromonadia; order Desulfuromonadales; family Geopsychrobacteraceae; genus Desulfuromusa. The sequence continues at coordinate 21,914 of JAGGWI010000167.1, forward strand.
TAGCCCTGCAGCTGAAAGCCATATCAAAGACATTGGATATTCTCTCCGCACCTTTAACTGCCCACGGTACTGGTCTGTACGATTATGCCACCAAACTTCCAGGAAATATAGACACAGCATTTTTAGTTGCCGTACTGCTGGCCATTTTCGGCATGTTGTTTGGTGCCAGAAGCCTTGATGCTTCAGAAAAGCATGAAGGACTGGTTGTCGCGGTTGCTTTTGAATCTTTGGTCAAGCTGATTGCTTTTCTTGCTGTCGGTATCTTTGTCACTTATGGTCTGTTTGATGGTTTTATCGATATTTTCCAGCGTTTTTATGAACAGTTTCCGGAACGCCACGATCTACTCCGCCTTGGCACCGAACAGACCCCGTACACCAAATGGTTTACCCTCATTGTCCTGTCGATGATGGCGGTGATGTTTCTGCCGCGTCAATTTCATATCATGATTACTGAAAATACCGACGAACAGCATATTAAATCAGCAATGTGGAAATTTCCGGCCTATCTGTTTCTGATGAACCTGTTTGTCCTGCCGATTGCCCTCGGTGGTTTGATCATTAACGGCGGTGATACCACCCAGGCCGACTTCTTTGTCCTGACTCTGCCACTCTCTTCGGGACACCCCTGGTTGGCGTTGCTGGTCTTTATTGGTGGCTTGTCTGCCTCAGCCGGAATGGTCATGGTTTCTTCGGTCACCATAGCAACAATGATCCTTAACCATCTGGTCATGCCGGTCATTCTAAAAATGAATATTCAGGCGCAGAATTTCTCCAGGACCTTAATCAACATCAAACGGCTTGGTATTCTCGGGGTTATCTGTATCGGTTATTTCTATTTCAAGGTCATTGGTGATTCCTACGCCCTGGTCAATATGGGGTTGATATCCTTTGCTGCGGCCACTCAGTTCGCACCTGCCGTCATCGGCGGGCTTTTCTGGAAGAGAGCTAACCATAAAGCGGCGATTGCTGGAATCAGCTTCGGCTTTATCCTCTGGTTTTATACTCTGTTAATTCCATCATTTGTCCGCTCCGGCTGGCTCCACTCAGATATCCTGCAGAATGGCCTGTTTGGCATCAACCTGCTGAAGCCCCTGGAACTGTTCGGTCTGCGCGGTTTTGATATCTATACTCACTCCCTGTTCTGGAGCATGCTTTTCAACCTGGCGGCCTATTTAACCTTATCTTTCTTTGCCAAGCAGACAGAATCAGAAGAAATTCAAGCTGACGCATTTGTCGATATCTTTGTCGAACAACCACGACAACCAGGCAAATTGAAGCGGATTAGCAAAGCACCAACGGTTATGGAATTTGTTGAGCTGATGTCCAAGTTTATCGGCGAAAAATCGGCCCAGGATGCCATCGCTGAATATTTGAATCAGCAGGAAATTAATGCTAAAGGAAGTCTTTCCGATCACGAAATTCCAAACCTGAAAGATTTTACCGAACGAACCTTGGCAGGACACGTGGGAGCGGCTCCAGCACGCATCATTCTGGAAAACTACCTCTCTGCTCGGGGCAGTGAAATGGAAGATGTTTTTGATATTTTTGGTACGGTCACCATCAGTCACGCCTCCAGTCGGGAGCAATTGAGTGTATTGTACGACACCTCACAGATCGTTTCCAGAGAGGGTGATTTACAAAAAATTCTTGACAGGATCCTTAACCTGCTTGCTGAACAATTCAAATTTGATCTCTGTGTCATCCGCTTTCTTGAACCGGAATCAATGACACTGATAGTCAAAAGTCTGGTCGGCACATCATCAGAACATTTTGGTCAGTTTGAACGTAATCTCAATATGGAAACCTATATCGGGCAGGCATTCCTGTCTAATGTCACCACCGTCGTCAATGATACTGACAATGTCGACAGGCCCACCTCAGCAGAACATATCAAGCGAGACGGGATTACCTGCCTGGCGCATACGCCAATTGTTTTTGAGGGTGACCCTGTCGGAATTCTGTCAGCTTTTTCCAAAACAGAAAAAGGGATTTTCACCAAGGAATTCATTGCTCTATTTGAGAACATGGCTGGACAGATCAGCATTGCCTGGCGCAATGATCAGCAACTGCAGAAACTACTGCGGGTTCGCGAACAAGAGCGTGAAATGCAGATAGCCAAAGACATCCAGAAAGGTCTTCTCCCGGCAAACCTTCCCGATCTGGAAAATATTGACATTGCCGGGCTCTGTGTCCCTGCACACCAGGTTGGAGGAGATTATTACGACTTTATTAACCGCAATGGGACATCTTACGATCTGATCATAGCTGACGTGTCGGGGCACAGTATAGGCTCAGCTCTGATCATGGCTGAAACGCGCACCTTTATCCATGCCCGGATGGAAAGTATCAAACAACCGGCCAAGATGTTGCAGGCGCTCAACTCCTATTTTCTTAAAGATCTGGATCGCTCTGATCTGTTTGTCACCATGTTTTACCTGCAATACAACCTTGTCAATCGCCGCTTAATTTATAGCAATGCTGGACACAACACCCCTCTTCTCTGGAAAAAACGGGAACAGTACCTCAAGACCCTGGATACCGAAGGTTTAATTTTTGGCATCAAAGAGGATATTTCCTTTGAGCAAAAAGCGACCGACCTTGAACCTGGAGATATCCTTCTTTTATATACAGATGGAATCATTGAAGCTGAAAATAGAGATAAAGTTTTTTTCGGCATTGAGAGGCTTGCCAAGGTGCTTGAGGAATGCGATGATTTAAACCCACAAGAATTGATTGATCAGATTATGATTCAAGGACGTATTTTTACCGGCATGCGCCATTTTAATGATGATGTCACCTTGGTCGTTATGAAAGTTTTGAAATAATGGCCCAGGAGGCTGTCGGACACTACGGACTGAAGCGAAAATTCGGAGGTTTGAGAACAGTTTTTAGCTCGTTTGCAGGCTCATAGCCAAAGCTATGGGGCAAAAAGGAGCTAAAAAATGAGCCAAACAAACGGATTTGCAGCCAGTTCATGGAGTGTCCGACAGGCTGCTATCTATTTCATCTTATTTGCGGTGCGAGACCATAAAGTGACCATTCAAGCAAAAGATTTAGTCCCAGTGTTGAAAAATAAGGTACAATTAAAATAATTCAAAAAATCGATGATTACACTCTAAGAAGGAGAATCCACATGCAGTTAAAGATGGTAGAACAGGACGATATTGTCAATATAAGCATCGAAGAAGAGCGAATGGATGCCCACAATAGTGGCGATCTTAAAGAGCAGATGTTGCAACTGTTTGATGAGGGAAAGTGCAACCTGATTATTGACCTGAGCTCGGTTCGCTTTATTGATTCATCCGGCCTCGGTGCTTTAGTATCAGGCTTTAAAAATGCCGGGGCTCGCGAGGGGAGTCTTAAACTCTGCTGCCTGCAGCCACAGGTTCGTTCAATGTTTGAACTGACACGTTTACATCGAGTTTTTGAAATTTTCGCCAATCGGGATGAGGCTCTGGAGAGCTTTTAATCAACAACCCATTTCTGGCAGAAAGATACAAATGTCAAAAAGGATCAAGGTTGACATAACGGTTCCAAACCAAACCAAATACCTTGGGGTGATCGGGCGAATTGGTGAGAGTATGGCATATTCCCTGAAGGGGTATCGGGGAAACCGCCGGGAGCTTGCCTATCACCTTAATCTGGTCTTGACAGAAGCCCTGGCAAATGCGATCTGTCATGCCAACAGCTGTGACCCTGACAAAGATGTCAGGGTGTTGATTACCGCCTCTGATCAAGATCTGACTATCAAGGTTTATGATCAGGGAGAGGGTTTTGATATGGAAGCTTTAACTAAGCTCAAAGCCCGAAAACACGATGAAGGGGGACGTGGAATCCAGATTATTTTCAAGTTGATGGACCGGGTAAAATATCTCCAGGAAGGCAACAGAAACGTTTTAGAAATGACCAAATATTTCCATTAATCTGCTAACCGTCAGCTTTCACCATATTCTTTCAGTTTGCGCCTGAGGGTGAGTCGATTGATTCCCAGAATATCTGCCGTACGAGTTTTGTTGTAATCGGTTTTTTTATAAACTGCAAGAATGTGGTTTTTTTCTACTTCAGAAAGCGGCACCATCTCTTCTGTTGCCGCTTTTGCTCCCGAACAACACCCGACCAAAGCTAGATCTTCAGGACTGATTGTTCCCCCCGAATGGAGAAGAGTTGCCCGCTCAATGACATTTTTCAACTCTCTGACATTGCCTGGCCACTGATGTTTCCGCAGACATTCCATAGCGGTGGAGGAGAACTCACAACGCTTATCCGGGCTATGTAATAAAAACTCCTTAAGAAACAGATTAGCCAACAGGGGAATATCTTCTGGATGCTCTCGTAGAGGGGGAACCTGTATCGGAAAAACATTCAAACGGTAATAAAGATCTTCACGAAATAATCCTGCCTCTATCCTTTCTTGCAGGTTTCTATTTGTTGCAGCAACAATACGAACATCAACATGTATCAGCTGTTGTCCTCCAATCCGTGTCACCGTCATATCTTCGAGAACGCGAAGTAGTTTGGCTTGCAGTCCCGGTTCCATTTCTGCAATTTCATCCAGAAACAGAGTGCCGTGATCAGCAAGCTCAAAGAGCCCCTTCTGACGACTGATCGCACCCGTATATGCCCCTTTTTCATGGCCGAAAAGTTCATTTTCCAACAATGTTGCCGGTAAGGCGGCACAATTAATCTTGAGCAGAGGACCTTCATGCCTGGCACTCTGATAATGAATAGCCTCTACCACCAGTTCTTTACCGACACCACTCTCTCCAAAGACCAAAGTCGTTGTTGTCCCTGCCTTGGCAACCAGCAAAATCTCCTGACGCATTTTTCTGAGGATGTTGGATTCACCCTCCAGGCGGGTCCAGGAACGTTTGTTCCGCTGTTTTTCACGTTGTCTGAAAGAATTCACCTCTCCCCGCAACTGTCGTGTATCCATGGCTCTTTCAACAATCAGTTGCAGTTCATCAAGATCAAATGGCTTGTTGATATAATCAAATGCCCCGAGTTTTAATGCTTTTACCGCAGTTTGAACCTCTGGAAATGCCGTCGCAACGATAACCAACGGTGATTGGGGGTCAGAAATTTCAGCAAGGAGATCCAGCCCCGACCCATCTGGCAATTTCATATCCAGAATCACCAGATCAAAATCGTGTCGATGGATCTCCCTTCTCGCCTCTGAGAGAGTAGCGGAACTTAGAGCAATATAATTTTCCTGCTGGAAAAAATCGACCAAGCTCTCACGCAGCATTTCCTCATCTTCAACAATCAGAATTCGCCCGCGCATCCACTACCTCCTTCGGGAAAATGTATACTCGCTTCAACTCCACCTTCAGACCTGTTTTTCAGATGAACTTCCCCCCTCAATTCAGACACCAATTGTTTCACAATTGCCAACCCCAATCCGGTCCCCTCTGACTTGCTGGTGATGAGAGGTTCGAAGAGCTGATCGGCAAGTTCTTCCGGTAAACCACAGCCATTGTCACAGATATTGATTTCAAACTCCCCCCCTGAACTGCTGGCATAGACATCAACCTGTCCATTTTCATCACAGGCCTGCAGAGCATTCAGAATCAAGTTCATAAATATCTGGTGCAATTGCTGAGCTTTGGAACAGACCAGAAGGGGCTCAGGGGGCAAATGAAGATGCAATTTAATTTTGTTTCGGTCCGCTTCTTCACAAAGGATAAACTCAAGGTCACGCAGGACCTGACTGATATCAGTCTGCTCCCGTTCCTGTTTTTGTTGGGGCACCAGGTAGCTGGTTAGATGTCCAAGAAAATCGCCCAGACGATCAACCAGTTTCAGCATCTTAGTGATATCCAACTGCAGTTTCTGATCGAGATCCTTGCGCCGCTGTATCAGTTGCAGCTTAACCCGCATCCCTGCCAGAGGGTTGCCAATTTCATGGGCTACTGTCGCTGACAGAAGACCCAAAGAGGATAACCTGTTTGCCTGCAAGAGCTGCTTCTCAAGAGTAATCATCAGTTTCTCAGCGGCTTCTGCCTCCATCTGAGAACGGCTGAGAGCAGCTACTTTCTTCTCAACTTCCTCTTTTAATAAGGCATTCCAATTCAGAAGTTCCGTATGGGTCTGTTTCTGCACTTGAGCCATTTCATTCAAGGCAGACGATAATTCACCAAATTCATCCCGGCTGGTAATACTTGAGATCGCCTTATAGTCTCCCCCGGCAACTGCTTTAGCAAAACGGGAGAGATGACGAATCGGAAGACTGAAACGCCGGGCGGCAAGGATTGCCAGAATAGTGGCCAACAATGCCAGCAGTAAGAAAGAGAGGAGATAGGTTTTTTTCAGTTGGGTTAACTCGGTATAGAGATATTTTTGAGGATAAGCGATCAGCAGATACCAGAGACGGTCAGGGCCGGCACTGACAGATGCCAGAGCCAGGATATCGGGCTTCATCGCCACAACATTAGACTCTTCATCCGGCTTGGGAAGGAGGGGGACAATTTGCGCAAGATTCTCAAGCTCAGAGGTCTCAGCATTAAAAAAACTTATCTCCCCCCCCTGTTTTTCCATCTTGATAAATTGGCGATTCTGGTTCAATAAAAGAATCCTGGTTCCATCCACATTGAGCAAGTATTTGAGAGATGAGAGCAGTTTCGTACCAAAAACATTGATAATAATCAGTCCTGATGTTTCTCCTGAAGGGCCAATGATAGGGGCGGCAACGCGGACTACCAAACGATTTGGTTCTTCAATCCGACCAAATTCCACGTTCAAATCCAGATGTGAAACATAGGTTTCGCCAGCAGTGCAGTGAAATGCCTCCTGAACATAATAACGATTACCCTTATCCTGCAATTCAGACTTTGGGACGACAACGGCTTTCCCCTCAATATTGTTGATTCGTAGCTGCTCATGTCCATCAGCAGCAATAAAACGGATCTGATAGTAGTCTTTTTCAACCATGATGGCGGCCAGAAATTCGTTTTGTATTAACTCCCACTGATCAGAGCTCATCTCGTCTTGAAGACGTCGCTGGAGAAAACGGGTGAGGGAGAGGACATCTCTTCTGACCCCATTCAGATAACCTTCAATCGAATTTCCAGCGGTGACCACCTCAGCCTGTAACCCTTGGGCAATCTGCGCACGTAAGGCCTTTTCCATCCTCTGTAAAGAAAGATTCCCCAGCAGCAATATTGGTCCCAGAGTCAGGCACAAAAACGCTATCAACATTTTTCTTCGAATTGATAATGTGACCTGTGGAATCCGCATTATTTCATATCCTTACGGGGGTGGATCAATCAGCCATTTGATAGCAAAAACAACCCTGACTGGCAATAATGGTACCACATAGATGGTTACTTATGAACCATTTATGTGGTTTATTTTATGCCGGTTAAAAAGATATCATTGATAACCTATTGATATCTTATGGATTAACTTATGGCACGATTTCTGCTTTTGTTTCTAATTAAATTCACTGTTGCAATTGAGGAACCAAAAAAAGAGTCAACTATCCAGAAACTTCGACTCGGGAGAGATCTCCAAATGAGAAATGAAGAGAAAAAAGAGCATTTTGACAAGGGTGAGTTCTTAAAAAAAGTTGTCCTGCCCGGTACTGTCATCCTGATCCTTATTTTCCTTTTCTGGGGGGATAATAAACCTGCCATTCCAGATCCTGTCCCCCTCAATGCAGAATGGTATACACCAGAAACAGCGCGTGGCGAAATTCTGATCAATACTGTTATGCCGGGGAATTGTTTCATCTGCCACAGTGTGCAAGTCCCTGACCAGAATGTGATCCGCCCGCAATTTGCCCACTCAACGGTCAAACTGGAACATGGTGTCAATGATCGTTGTTACAACTGTCATCATATTTATGATCGCGACACTCTTGCCGGTGATGGTGAAACAAAAATTAGTTTCGCAACTCCAGAGAAACTCTGTGCCCGTTGTCACGGTATTATTGTTCGGGACTGGAAAGCGGGAACCCATGGTTTGAGACAGGGTGGCTGGCTGGTTAAAGATGGCACCGAACCGATTAACTTCACTTGCACTGAATGTCACGACCCACATTCACCAAAATTCAAGTACAAGATTGCCGCACCAGCACCAACCTGGCCGGATAAAACTCTTCGGCAACCCAGACATTCTGATGATGACCCCAAGTCAGCATATTTGACTGAAACAATCCAGGAGAGATTCTGATGAGTACGGAAGAGCAAAAAGACCTTGAGCTAAAGAATGCGGAAAAACCCGAGCCAGCCATCAGCCGTCGATATTTCCTGGCTGGAGCAGCCTGTCTTTCTGCTGCTACTGCGGTTTCTCTCTCTCCTCTTCTCAATGCAGAAGAAGTTCCCCCTGTGGATGATTTTATCCAGAAGCATTACAAGGAACTGAGTGATAAGGAAAAAAAGGAAATTTTTGCCCGACTCGAAGCCCGTATAGACAAACAATATGGGGTCACTTCGACAGTCGCTGATCCGCAACCCCTAGAAGGGGTTGAGTTTGCCTACGTTCTCAACCTCGGACGCTGTATCGGTTGTCGAAAATGTGTTTATGCCTGCATGGAAGAAAATAATCAGTCTCGAAGCCCGCAGATACAGTACATCAGAGTCCTGAAAATGAAACAGGGAACTATCAATCTGGAAACATCGAGTCATGATTATCCTGAAAAAGAGGCGTCGAGCGAAGATTATTTCTATATGCCAGTTGCCTGTCAGCAATGTCGAGAACCAAAGTGCATTGAAGTTTGTCCGGTCAAAGCGACGTGGAAGGAAAAGGATGGCATTGTTGTTGTTGACTATAACTGGTGCATCGGTTGTCGCTATTGTGAAGCTGCCTGCCCTTACCATGCCAGACGGTTCAATTTTGCCAAACCACAACTCCCTGCACAGGAACTGAACCCCGATATGGGTTATCTCTCCAACCGACCCCGCTACATGGGTGTTATGGAAAAATGCACTTTCTGTCTGCATAAAACCCGGCGTGGAGAATATCCAGCCTGTATGGAAGTCTGCCCGACTGGCTCGCGTAAATTTGGCAACCTCAGAGACCCTGAAAGTGAGGTTCGAAAAATTGTTGAGCAAGAGCGGGTCTTTGTTCTCAAACAGGAAGTTGGCACTTTACCGAAATTTTATTACACCTTTGCTAAATAGTTGACTGAAACCGTTTTCTGCCTGTCAACAACCGTCAAAAGGGCTAAGCGATGAATACAGGTTCTCCAAAAGTTATAAGTGATCTGGCAAAAGCGGTTCTAATCGGTAACCGAACCTATGCCCTCTGGATGTTTGCACTGATTGCTGTCAGCCTGCTCGGGCTCAATGCTTTCAGTCGACAACTGGCTCATGGCTTGTACACAACCGGCATGGGAGATGAGGTTTCCTGGGGGCTATATATTTCCAACTTCGCTTTTTTGGTTGGTATGGCTGCAGCAGCAGTCATGATGGTTATCCCGGCCTATGTTTTTAAAGACGAGGAGATCCATAAAGTTGTCATTTTCACCGAACTCTGGGCGGTTGCCGCTCTGATCATGTGTCTGCTCTTTGTCACCGCTGATATCGGTCGTCCCGACCGTCTCTGGCATATGTTTCCCGTGATTGGAGTCTTTAACTGGCCGATGTCGATGCTGACCTGGGATGTTCTGGTACTAAACGGTTATCTGCTCCTCAATCTCTACGTTTGTGGTTATGTGCTTTACAAAAAATATACCGGCCAAAAATTGGTCGCCCGCCATTATGTGCCGATAGTTTTTCTTGCAATTGCCTGGGCTCCACTGATTCATACCATCACCGCATTTCTGTTTCAGGGGTTAGGGGCCAGACCTTTCTGGCACAGCGGGTTAATCGCACCCCGGTTCCTCGCATCAGCATTTTCTGCCGGACCAGCGTTTATCATCCTGGTTTTTAAAATTATGGAACATTTTAAATGCTGCACCATTCATGAAAAGGTTATTGCCAAGATCAGGGTGATTGTCACCGTCAGTTTACTGATCAACCTACTCCTGTTTGGGTCAGAACTTTTTACTGAGCTCTACTCCGGTTCAGAACATTCCATCCATTTAAGCTTTCTCCTTGGATTTCATGGGGAGAGCGTACTGGCACCCTGGATCTGGTCTGCCGTTATTCTGAATATCATTGCTGCGATTATTTTACTCTTGCCAGTGCGAGAGAACCCGCGTTTTTTGACTGTTGCTTGCGTGATGATTGTTGTCGGTATCTGGGTTGAAAAAGGGTTGGGCTTTGTTATTTCAGGCTTCATCCCCACCCCGCTTGGTGATTTTGTTCAGTACCAACCTTCACTCAATGAGTTAACAGTCTGTTTCGGCATCCTTGCTTTCGGACTGTTGATTTATACGGCACTACTCAAGATTGCAGTTCCGATTATCAATGGGCAGCTCTGCCACAGGAAGAATGATAGTTAATTGTTGCCCTGAATAAGAAGAGTTCTCTTCTGAACCAAGCTGGATGATCTAAGAAGGGAATAAGCTATTTGCATCAGAATAGGGAGGTAAATGTGCAAAAAAATGTATTGATGTTATTACTGGCCAGTGTGGTCATCTTCAGCTTCAGTTCTATGACGTATGCGGCCGGTGGATGTACGACCACCGATTGTCATGCCGGGCTTGAAGAGATCGTCCCGACAGATCTGCCGATGTCTCAGCAGCTCAAAATGAATGGTCAAATGCATGGCGATCCCGATGGCTGCGTCATGTGTCACGGGGGTAATCCAAAAGCAACCAAAAAGGAAGAGGCACACAAAGGGATCCCGGCAACCTTACGGATGGCTCCGGGGCCTAAAGACTTCTATCCCGATCCAGGTTCTATCTGGATTGCCGACAATACCTGCGGGGCTTGTCACGTTGGTTACGTTTATCGTTCCCAACTTTCCCTGATGAACACTGAAGCAGGTAAAATTTCCGGGAACATGCATACTTGGGGTCATGAAGAAGTGGCTAATTTCAAAAACCCCTGGGGAAATTATGCGATCAAGGATGAGGATGGGCAAAGTCCCATTCTTGGAACAGAGGCATATAAAAAGTATATGAAGGATCAGATCAGCATGTACCCCAATCAGTATCCAAAAAGCCTGGAACTGATGCCAAATCCAACCATGGATGAAGTAAAAAAAGATCCGAAAAAAGCAGCATTTGCCTATCAGCGCCAGGATTGCAACCGTTGTCATATCGGTGTCCGTGGCCGGGAAAAACGTGGTGATTATCGCGGCATGGGTTGTTCTGCCTGCCATATTCTCTACAGCAATGACGGCTATTACG
>JAGGWI010000193.1 GCA_021157505.1 Desulfuromusa sp.
GACATGTGCCGGAGAAAGATGGTATTCTTGCTTGTCTGCTGGTTGCCGAAATGGTGGCGGTTGAGAAGAAGTCATTGCAGGAACTTTTGGCCGATCTCTACTCGCGGGTGGGTGAGATCCACACCAAGCGGATCAATATCCACCTCTCTCCACAACTTGAAGCGGCACTTCCTGACAAGTTTGCCAACCCCCCGGAAGCTATCGGTGAGCACAAAATCATCAAGGTTATCCAGATCGACGGAAACAAGTATCTTCTTGATGATGGTTCTTGGTTGCTGTTCCGCAAGTCTGGAACCGAACCGGTGGTGCGACTGTATGCTGAAACAAACAGTTTCGACTCACTGACTCGATTGATTGAGTTGGGTCGAGAATTTATTCTCGGATAAGGACGGAATAGCTAACGGTAAATCAAGGAGACAGCGTTATCTTAACTTGTTCTGTAAGATAATCTGTCTCCTTTTCTGGTTGATTATTCTCCAGCCAGATTTTTTGCCAGTTCCATACTGAAATTATTGATTCCGCTGTTTAACCCGGCAACCAGGTCCTGGTAGCTGTCGCCTATCGGTTGTCGATCAGTGAAATGTCCCTGCCGGATTTCGCCTGCTCCCCCATCAATTGTCCAGCGTATATCAACCTCCGTATGTTCTCCGAGTTTTCCAGAAAACTTGTTCACCATGATTTTTGCTTTTATTGCGTCCGTGGTGGAGTTTTCCCATGGGCTGATAGCGATGTTTGCAGCGGGCAATCTAATTCTCAAATTCTCACGCACTGTTTGCAGGATATTCCCCTGTATCGGCTCTGCCCAGCGGTCGTGATCTGCAACATTGATGGTATTATCATCATTTTTTGTGATAATTTGTAACCGATCCAGATAGACAGGAAAACTGGTGAGTTGAATAGCTATAGTTAAAGCTTTATCTGAAGCGATGTCGGTTTCTTGTGGCACCCCTTCAAGCAGGTAGTAGCGCATCGGCAGTGGATCATCGAACACTTGAATACAAGAACTACACAGTAACAGCAGGATGATCAAAAGATAGCGCATTATTTGGTTTCTCCATTCCCTCGGCCACGTAACAGTATCTGCGGATCACGTTCAATTTCTGTTGATAAATAACGTACAGCGCGGGCAGTTCGATTGATCTCTTCCAGGGTTGCACTGAGCTGCTTTAACATATCAGAATCAGCAGCAGAGAGTCCTTTGATCTGTTCCATAACAACTTGCGCTTCGTTCGCAGCATTATTAACGGACCGAGCTGTCTGGTCGAATTGTTCAGAAAGTCCCTCAATTTTACCGTCAATATGCTTCATGGTTGAATCTGCAGTTTGCAGCGTTTGTTGGCTGGTTTCCAGGGTCACTTTCAGACTCTCTACAACGGGTGGTAACTGTTTATCCAGATTTTGTAGAAAAATGTTCAGCTGGCTGGTTGCTTCATTTAAATTCTCCAGAGTGTCTTGGATGGTTGATGAGCTGGTAAGTTTATCAACCTCTTCAATGATCCGAATCAGACGATCGGTGATTTCTTTGAGAGGAATTTCTTCAAATGTTTGGGACAATATTTCAAGACTTGATTTGATAGCAGGTAACTCCGGGTAGTCACTGCTTTTCCCGGTGAGAATGATCGGGGTACCAGGGAACATATCCATATTGATATATAATTGCCCGGTCACCAGACTATCCAGACGCATTTCAGCTCGTAAACCCTTCTTGACCAGAGGCGATATGGAGTCATCACCGAAGACACTTGATTTGATCACATCGACAATGCTCTGATCAGTTCCATCAACATTAAATTTGGATGTTTCAATTTCAATAACGATGGGAATGTAAAATTTAAAACCTTGCGGTTGAACCCTGACATTTATTTGTCTGATTTGACCAATTTTTACACCACGAAATCTCACTGGTGAGCCGATGGTGAGACCTTTGACCGAACTTTCGAAAAAGATAACATATCTTTTGGTTTCCGCAAGAAAACCTCCTGGTCCAAAAAAAAGTAATCCGGCAACGGTTAAAATTATAGCACCAATGACAAAGATACCAATGACTCTCGGATCGATTTTTTTTCGTCTATTCATAGATGCCTCTTGTGTATGTGGTGCTCATTTTATCTGATTGTACGGGTTAAAAAATTTGAGACACGGGGGTCTTCTGAATGTTTCAATAACTCTTTTGGTGAACCTGTGGCGATAATAGTCTTCTCTTCTGCGTCAAGAAGGATGGAGTTGTCTGCAACTGTAAAAATACTGTCCAATTCATGACTGACAATCACAATTGTAGCACCAAGGCTATCACGTAGTTCCAAAACTAGATCATCGAGCAGACGTGAACTGATCGGGTCGAGCCCCGCTGAGGGCTCATCGAAAAAAAGAATATCAGGATCGAGAACCATAGCCCTGGCTAATCCTGCACGTTTGCGCATGCCGCCACTGATTTCTGATGGGTAGTAATCTTCAAAACCACCCAGACCGACCAGTGATAACTTATAGGCTGTCACCTCTTTAATCTGTTTCTGATTGAGGTCTGAATACTCGGTTAAGGGGAGGGCAATGTTTTCTCCCAAGGTCATTGAACTCCACAGCGCACCATTCTGATAGAGCACTCCATTGCGGCTGATAATCTGATTACGTTCTTCAATTGATGCTTGCCACAAATTAACCCCGGCAATAAGGACATCTCCCTTGGTCGGTTCCATCAACCCGACCAGATTGCGCAGAAGAGTGCTTTTGCCGCAGCCACTGCCACCCATAATGATAAAAATTTCACCGTACTTGACGGAAAAATTCAGGTTTTTCTGAATGACGTTATCGCCATAAGCCATCGTCAGGTTGTGAATCTCCACATGGGGACCTTGAACCATTTTAAATCCCTATCATCTGACAACCTATGGTGATAACGGCATCAGCAACAATGATCAAAACAATGGATGTCACAACAGCACTGGTTGTGGCAAAACCAACAGCTGAGGCACTGCGACCACATTGTAACCCACGAAAACAGCCTGCAGTTGCAACTAAAATACCAAATATTACCGCTTTTGCAATTCCAATCATGAAATGTATTGGCGGTACAAAACTTTGAATTTGTTGAAAATATTGATAAAAGGAGATATCAAGCATGGTAGCACAGACAATCGCTCCACCAATAATTCCCATGAAATCTGCATAGATACAGAGTAGCGGCATGGTAATAATAAGTGCGAGTAAGCGTGGAAAAACCAGGAACTCAATAGGAGAGATTCCTAAAGTTTTAAAAGCATCAATTTCCTCATTGACCTGCATAGTGCCTAATTGTGCCGCGTAAGCTGCTCCAGACCGACCTGCCATAATGATGGCTGTCATCATCGCTCCCATTTCGCGGGCCATCCCCAGACCAACCAGATTGGCAACAAATATTTCGGCCCCAAAGAGACGTAGTTGCGCAGCTCCGACAAAAGCCAGAATGATACCTACGAGAACACTGACCAGGGTGACGATCAGTAGTGCTGATGGACCAGCACACTCTATTTGATAGAACAGATCAGAATAACGGAAGCGTGCCTTGCCGCGGACAAAATTAAAGAAACCAATAACCAAATTTCCGATGAAAGAGAGTAGGTCGTTCCAATCACGGTGCAGCTCTATAGTAACATTGCCAATTTTTGCCAGAACGGGTTGCCCCAGGAGCTCCCGCCTATGACCTTTTCGTTCTGGTACGGCAAATGATAAATGGAGCAGCTTCTGGATTCCCCCGGGGAGTGTCTCCTGGAGGACAGGCACGTTGTTTTGTTTGCAGCTGTTGATTAAGGTGACCAGGAAAGTCATCAAGCCACTGTCCCATGATCCCAGTTGCTGGCAATCAAAAGAGAGTTTTTCTGGTTGAGCACTCTGGAGCTCATCAATCAGGTGAAGGGGGTCTGGAATGCCACTTTGAAAGCGCCAATCTCCCGACAGTTGAAGACACATCCCTCCTTCTGAATTTTGAAGCTGATACTTTGGGGTGGTATTTATCGACATGGGAAAAGAATAGTCCTCGCCAGTTCAAACATCTCCTTCCATCGGGAAGGTTTGATAAAATAACATACCGATCTTAAAGTATCCAGTCATTGCATGGTTTTAGAGTGACATCGGATCAATGGGTGGGCAGCTTGGATTCTGGACTTGTGAGCAGATTGCGGTTGTTTTGTTTTGACAGTTGCAATCCAATGATCTGTTTATAAAATTAAAATTCCCCACGTTTTTTCAATTCTATGTCTACCAATCGTTTCCGTTTCGGGTTTGTCCGGTAAGCGGCCGACAGTTGTTTCAGAATGTGATTCTGGATTTTTGGCAACCAGAGAGTAAACCAGACTTCTGGTGTTTTCAGGTTTTTCAAAATGGCCAGACGGAGGTTGGGGCGTTGGTTCCAACGTTTGTTTCGGGCGACCATCGAAATAGTCTCGGCACTGGCTGTTGCTCCGCGTAGAAACTGGTAAATAGCAACTTCTCTAAGCCGAGGACTACCAAGGCACGCTTCGAAGAGTTGCGGGTGACCTTCCTTCATCAACTCTGCAACGATATTTGTTGTCCCCCGCCGCGCCAGGGTGATTTTATTGCCGAGGGGGGTGGTCGGTAGCCTTTGCAGAATGGTCCGCTCTGCGGCAAACTTCTGATCGGGGGTGACACCGGGTAAAAAACAGAGATCAAGCAGCTCGAACAAACGGAGTTGCGGCAGCAGATTACGCATCAGGGTCCCCGGAATTGCAGGGTTTCTGACCACCGCCAGAATCGTCCGATGACTGAGTGATGATTTATATTTTTTGTAGAGAGAGTTGATCAGGGTTGCAGATAAATCGCGACGTTTCAACAGGATAAGCAGATGATCTTCATTGATTTGAGGGTTTTTAAGCAGTGTTTTCAGAAAGTCGATATCAGGATCCAATAGCAGCTGGAAAAGTTCCTCTCCACTTGCAGTCAGTCCAGCCTGGAGTTTTTTTGTCATAGCTGGATCGAAGTCTGATTTCTGTTTTTTTATCATCGATTTAAGATTGTGAGACTTTTAAAGGTGAGCAGTTCGAAAGGATTATCCCAGATTCCGTTGAGTTGCTTTGAATCTGGATTGCTGGTCTGCTGCACTCACAACTTGCCTCCTTTGGATATTTTACGAATAAATTTAACAAATATTTGCAAAAATAGGGGAATTGTTTCATTGTTCATTGCTGGATAGCCGTTTGAGTGATTTCATAAAATTTACCGGAAAGAAATAAAATGACTTTTATCGAACAACCGCTACTGATTTTTGATGGTGCCTGTGGAACGAACCTACAGTTGCTGGATATTACTGAAAAAGACTGGTCCGGGTGTGAGGGATGCAATGAAATTCTCAACTTTACTGCACCTAACCATATCATTGAATTTCATCAGAGTATGCTCGATGCCGGAGCTATGGTTCTTGAAACAGATACTTTTGGTGCTTCGCGGGTTGTTCTGGCAGAGTATGGCTTGCAGGATAAGGTGACAGAGATTAATACGCTTGCCGTTGAAAATGCCAGACAGGCGATTGCGGGGAGGGCGGACAAATATATTGCCGGTTCGGTTGGACCGGGAACCAAGTTGCCGTCTCTGGGACATATCAGTGTTGCTGAACTGGCTGCGGCAACGCGGGAGCAGATAGAAGCGCTGCTGGAGGCGGGAGTAGATTGCCTGATTGTCGAAACCTGCCAGGACCTGTTGCAGACCAAGACCGCTCTGGTTGCGGCTTTTGAAGTTCTGGATAGATCAAATCAAGATATACCGGTGATGGCTTCGGTGACGATTGAACAGCAGGGAACTATGCTGGTCGGTTCCGATATTGCTGCTGTGGTGGCTACGCTGGAACCCTTTCCGCTGTTTTCACTGGGACTCAACTGTGCAACCGGCCCCCAGGATATGATGTCACATGTTAAATATTTAAGTGAGAACTGGCCCCAACGAATTTCTGTTATCCCCAATCAGGGATTGCCGGAAGTGGTTAACGGGCAGACTCACTATCCCTTAACCCCGGAGGATTATGCCGAGCAGATGTATCAGTTTATTGTTAACCAGGGTGTCAGTATTGTCGGGGGGTGTTGTGGAACCAGTCCTGAGCACATTGCAACGTTGACAAAACGTCTTGTTGGTGTCGAGCCGAAACAGCGGGAGGTATCTGTATGAAAGCTTCCGTTGCCAGTCTTTATCAGGCCGTTGAACTGCACCAGGAAATCCCTCCGTTGTTGCTCGGTGAGCGTTGTAATCCTAACGGTTCCAAAGCATTCAAGGAAGCATTATTGGCTGAGGATTGGGATGCCTGCCTCAAGATTGCTCTGGATCAGGAAGCGCGTGGTGCGCAGGTTCTGGATCTCTGTGTTGCCTATGCTGGCCGGGATGAAGCTGCAGATATGCTGCAATTAACCCAGCTTTTCTCCGGCTCATGTAAAGCGCCGTTGATGTTTGATTCAACCAGCCCGGATACTCTGGAGTTGGTATTGCCGCTCTATCCGGGGCGGGCAATTATCAATTCGATCAATCTGGAAGATGGCGGTGCGAACCTGGACCGAATCTGTCGTCTGGCAAAGAAATATGGTGCGGCAGTTGTGGCACTGACCATCAATCTTGAAGGGATGGCCCTGACCTGTGAAAAGAAATTGGCGGTGGCCAAAGAAATTTATGCACTGGCGGTTGATAAGCATGGGTTGCGTCCGCAGGATATCCTCTTTGATCTGCTCACCTTTACGGTTGGTTCCGGCGATGAAACCATGCGTGATGCGGCGATTGAAACCCTGAAAGCCATCAAGCTGGTTAAGGAAGAACTCCCCGGCGTTGGCTTTACCCTGGGAATCAGCAATATCAGTTTTGGTCTTCGTCCCGCTGCGCGAAAAGTTCTCAACTCGATTTTCCTTCACGAAGCGGTCGATGCTGGGCTGAATACGGCTATTGTTGATGCCGCTAAAGTCCTCCCTTACGCATCAATCAGTGAAGAAGATCGTAATATTTGTTTTGACCTGCTGTTTAATCGCCATCCCGATGCACTGATGACCTTCATTGACTACTTTGAGCAGGCGGTTGAGGAAGATGATAGTGTCGATGAGGCCTCTCTGAAAGCGGAAGAACTTCTCCATCAAAAAATTCTTAAAGGGGACAAGGAGGGGCTAGAAGATCTGCTCACAACGTTACGGGGGCGTTGGCAACCTCTGGATATTATCAATAATCTTCTGGTGCCGGCGATGCGTGAGGTGGGTGAACTGTTTGGTCGGGGTGATCTGCTCCTTCCATTTGTGTTGCAATCAGCGGAAGCAATGAAGCAGAGTGTCAACTTGCTGGAACCCTACATGGAAAAACAGGCTGATGAGGGTAAAACTTCCATATTGCTGGCAACAGTGGCTGGGGATGTTCATGATATCGGTAAAAATCTGGTCGATATCATCCTTACGAATAATGGTTATAAAGTCTACAATATCGGCATCAAAGTCCCTGCTGAAAAGATCATTGCTAAAGCCAAAGAATTACAGGTTGATGTGGTTGGTCTGTCCGGGTTGCTGGTTAAATCGGCGTTGTTGATGAAGGATAATCTCGTTCAGTTTCAGGCAGTTGGACTGTCGCAGCCGGTGCTGTTGGGTGGTGCTGCACTGACAACAAAGTTTGTTGCGGTTGACTGTGCTCCCGGTTACCAGCAACCGGTTGTCTATTGCGCTGATGCCTTTGCTGGCTTGAAGGCAATTCGTGATTTTGAAGCTGGAAAGCTGGTGTCAACTCAGTGGGAAGAAAGTGGGGTGACAAAAAACCGACCGAGCCCGCAGCAGGAGGTTCTGGATCGTTCATTTGCCCCCCCAACCGTCCCTTTTGTAGGGCGAAAACTGGTCGCCGATATTGATGTTGAAAAAGTCTTCAGCTACCTTAACGAAGCGGCATTGTTCCGGGGGCGCTGGGGCTATCGACGTGGAAAAATGTCAAAAGAAGATTATGCAGAGTTGAATACCAATACGATACTGCCACTTTTTCAGCGGTTAAAAGAGCAGTCTTTAAACGAAGGGTGGTTGCAGCCCAAAGTGGTCTATGGATATTTTGATTGCGTTAGTGAGGGCAACAATCTACTGATCAGTAGTGACTCCGGTGAAAAGATCTTCAGTTTTCCCCGTCAGGAAAATGCTCCCGGTCTCTGTATTGCTGATTATTTACGTAATCAGGAAGAGGGTGGTGATAAAGTCGGTTTTTTTGTGGTCACCCTCGGCGAAAAATTAGCTGAAAGAACGAAACAACTCTATGAATCGGATAGCTATCACGATTATCTGATGCTGCATGGCCTGGGTGTTGAATTGACCGATGCTCTGGCGGAATACTGGCATGAAAAGATGCGGATAGAGATGGGCATCCAACAGGATCGCGGTGATATGGAAGCCTATGTTGCGCAAGGGTACCAGGGTTCACGCTATGGGTTTGGTTACCCGGCCTGTCCCGATCTGGGAGCCCACGAACCGTTGTTTGAAATGCTGCGTCCGGATGAAATTGGGATCAGTTTAACCGAGTCTTTTGAGATGGTTCCAGAGATGAGTACCTCGGCGATTGTCATCCATCATCCACAAGCCAAGTACTTTGCGGTGTAGTTCGTGAAATCCCCCTCAATCCCCCTTTGCTAAAGGGGGAAGTATAGATTCTCCCCTTTGACAAAGGGGGAGTTAGAGGAGATTTTATCATTCGTCAGCAGAAAAGGATTAAATATGCGTTATATCTGTACCTGTTGTGGTTATGTTTACGACCCGGAAAAAGGGGATGAGATGAACAAAGTTCTGCCGGGAGTTAATTTTGACGATCTTCCAGAGGGTTGGGTGTGTCCGCTCTGTTATGCAGACTGTGATAAATTTGATCCTTTGGATTAATCAGGAACTATTTAAATGACTGCACATGAAACGCAATTAGTTCCGGTATCCCTGGATCAGATGAAGATGTTGTTCTGGCGTCTGGATCTTACCAAGAGATCCTTTGTCATTCTGAATGACTGTGTCTTTGGTGTTCTTGGTTTGGAAAATTACCGTTTTTTTAAGGATCGTACCTATCGGGAAAGAATTATTTTTCCTGATGACCTGGCTTCAATAGACAGTGCCTTCACCAGTTTTAAGAATCGGGTGACGGTGCGAATGATCTTTAGAGTACAGAGCGGAGGTTCGACTCATTGGTTCAAGTTGACTGGTTGGCCGACCGACAATCATCGTTATTATGAGGGTGCGGTAGAGGATATCTCCGAACATATTTCCGGGTTGAAAGATATTTTAAATCAGCAGAATCTCAGTTTTCTTGAGATTGCTGATGTCGAATATCCGGTCGCTATTTTTTCTGAACAGGATAATAACCTGCTCGATGCAAACAGCAGTTTTCAAGAGTTGTTCAATATCGACCTGTCCAGTGGAGAAAAATATTATTTTAAAGAGCTGGTAAAAAGCGAGATTAAACTTCCCCTGTTATGGGAAACGCTCCTGTCAGAGCGCCGATTTGAAGCTGAGTTACTGCTGGCTTCGACAGATGGTGTTGATTCTAAAATTTCCTGTCTGTTTAAGTATTTTACCTATGCTGGAGAAGGTTATATTCGTTTGGCAGTTGTTGATCAGGTGGGTGTAATTAAATCGGTCAAGCCTGAGGTCGTCCCCCCGGTTCAGCGCCATGAGGTGACAGTTCTTTGCCAGAATATGGCTGAGTGCTCATCGATTGATGAAATGCTCAATCTGATTTATGACTCAAGGGACTTATTTCCCGGTATGGACGTGATCATGTTTTCTGATGTGTATGCCAGGCAAAATAAGGTTGTTGTTTACCCAAAAGGGGAGATGCTTGAACCTCTGGAGCCGGCCAGTCAGTACCCCTACACTGGAACCATTGCTGAGAATATTGACAAGGAAAATCTGGAGTACTTGATCGTGGATGACACCCAAAAAAGTATTAAGGCGATTGATTGGGTATTGTTCGTCCCCAAGGGGATTCGATCATACACTGCCAAAGCACTTTATGTGCGCGGTGCCATGCGTACCGTGCTGATTTTTTGCTCTCTGAAAATAAATACTTTCAATGATGGGCATATTGTTGATGTGACTGACATTTCGACTGCTTTTCACCAGCAGCTTAAAAAAATCCGTAAAAAACCACTATAATTTCCATTTAAAATTCGTAATAGTATCAAATTCCAACTGAATCTTTGAGACCGGCTGCAAACAATAAAATTGCAGCCGTTTTTGCGTTTAAATATGTGAACTGCCGTTTTGAATGATGTGAATTATTGACGATACTAAAAAAGTATTAATTGGTTGTACCAATCATGCCGTGAATTTACATCATAACTATTACATTCTGCGAAAAATGTTAATATTGCGAGGTTGTATGTTTAGAGTTGTTAAAAATGATGAATTGGTATATACAAGTATTGTTTAATTTAGTCTGGGGGATAAATGTCAGTTGTCGATACAGTACTGGAAGAAATTGGTGAATTAGAGCTGGTGGAAGGGAGCCGTCTCCCTTCAGAGCGTAAGCTGGCAGAAAAGTGTGCAATCAGTAGATCAAGCGTCAGGACTGCTTTGAAGGAGTTACAGTCTCGGCGGGTGTTGGCTGTCAGACAGGGGAGCGGTTATTTTCTCTCTTCTGGGTTTGCTCTGCAGCAGGCATTAGGTGGTAAAGATTTAGAATGGGATATGGATAGGATCAAACAGGTTCTTGCAGCTCGGGGTTTTGTTGCTGCACATGTCGCAGAAATGAGTTCCAGAAATATGACGGCTGTGCAACTTGAAGGTCTGGAAGATTGCTTGGTTGACCTGGGTAAAGCCATCATTAGTGTCGATATTCACGCGATTGAGCTGTTGCACGGTCGCTTCATTAATATTATTCAAGGGAGTTGTTCGAACCGTGAATTTATCCGTATGTTGAATGAGGTTCGCATCCCATCACACTATATCATCAATATTTTGCGCATGGCTGAAGGGGAGGAGCGAAATGCTTTTTTCTCCTGGCATGTCAATTTGTTCCAGGCAATTAAGAAAAAAAACCACTCACTTGCAAGGGAAGTGAGTGAACGTATGAGTGAAAGTTTTCTCAAGTTGTTTACCAAGTATTCTCACTTTATTGAATTTTGATTTTTCGCCAACTTGTATTCAGGGTATCTGGTACCAGGAGAGGTTTCATCAACCCCAAATGTAGAGGAGGAACGAATGAAAAGACGTAATTTTCTAAAAGCAATGGGTGCAACAGCTGCCGGCGTAGGAGCTGCTGCTACGATTGGTGCTCCGACTAAGGCATTTGCTCGGAAAAAGGAAGATATTGGTGAGTGTAAAAGCTTGAAGATCACCGTATTGACCGAGACCAGCTGGTTTGACAATGATCAGTTTAAAAAAGATATTGTCGACAATGGTGGTGCCAGCACCAACCAGTATGACATCCCATGGGATCCAAAAAATGCGGGTGGTTATGCGACCCTGCTGGAAATTGAGCAGCTTGATGGTACGGTCAATAAATTATTGATGGATACTGGTTGGAGCAACGAGTGGATGGATTATGTCTATGACCGTCACGGCATTGATAAAATGCTTGCCAGTAAAGAAATTGACACCATGGTTCTGACCCATTGGCACCTGGACCATTTCTGGGGGATTGAGTCAACCCTGAAACATAATGACAAAATCAAAATCTATGGTCCTGAAACCATGTACCCCGAAGATGAAACTTTGCTCTACGGTGGAAAGAATGAGGCTAAAGGCGTCGTTATAAACAAGAATGATGTCCCTTTCAAAGGTGAACTGGTCAAAACAAATCCAAAACAGTTCTACAAACTCTATCCTGGTGTAGCAATCAAGGAATTTGATGTACCGATTTTGTTACGGGTTCGGGGCGAAAATATTGTTTATGTCAATGTTAAAGGCAAAGGGATTGTTACTGTGACCGGTTGTTGTCACCCCGGCTTATTGACTCTCTATTCAACCGCAAGACGTCAGATTAAAGGTGGAGATCAAATTTACGGTTGTTACGGGGGGCTGCACATCTCCCTGTTTGAAAACTGGGATCCCAAGATGGACGACATCATCAAAGGTGCAAAAGCTTTCAATCCGAAGAAGATGGGTTGTAATCACTGTACCGGTTGGGTTTGGGCTGAAAATGCTGCTAAAGCAGGTCTGCCAATTGTCAAGGGGACGGATACCTACAAGACCTATCCACGGACATCGGCTGTGGCCAAAGACACCAATGTATTTTTGACCAACGGTGATACGGTTGTCTTCTAGTTAATGACAGAGCGCAACACTATCTAGTGTGTTGCGCTCTATTTAGTTTCATGTTCTTGAGAGGTTCCGAAATGACTACAACAAAAAATAATTACCTCTTTGGCTTGATTGCATTTGGCGTCATGGTCGTTGTTAATTTTGCCCTGTGGCGCCTCTTTTTTGCGCCAAGTAACGGGGTCTTTAAACTCTTTACCCCGATGTATGGTTTGTCGCTAGCCGTGTTGTATTTCTATTCGGTAATATTGGTGGCGGATGTTTTCGGATGGAAAAATGAGACCGGGAGTATTACTAAAGGTGTTGCTCCTCTGATTACCTCAGTCGTTGTTTTATATGTCGTCTACTATGTGTTTTTCTGGAATATCCTTGGTAATTTCGGAATAACCTATTTCAGCCCACAAGCCCAGATCGCTACTGGTGGAACGGGACTGGAAATCTGGAATGCCCGTGAAAATTCATCACTTGCTATTCTGTTTGTTATCACCGCTCTCATCTGGATTACGATGATTTGGAATGCCGGTTTTGGGAACTCCCCTTGGGATGGTTTGCAGAAGAGGGTTATAGGATTCAGTAAGTTTTCTGCAACGGCGTTCATTGGTACCATTTTTTATGCAATTTTTTTCCATCCCAATGTTACCGCACTATTCCAACCAAAACAGGTCTTTGCCGGTGTGCCTCCCTGGTGGGATGAAATAGCAATGACTGGCAGTTCTTTCTATCACCTTGGCTGGATGTTCGCCGGGCTGTTTATTATTATGTTCCTGAATGAGTGCATGGACGGTTTCCCCTTTAGCCTATTTCGCAATGAAGAAAAAACTGGTTCCTGGATTGGTGCTGTTGTCGCGTTAGCGATTGCGGTTGTCGGTGGTTATATCATTATGTATATCGCTGAAGCGATTATGTCCTATTACTGGTACGAGCCATTTACCGGCGGTAACTATACCGATGATCCGCGCTTCCGCCACATTCATACGGCCGAAATTGCTGCCTTCTTTATGCTCGCTCTGATGGTTGTGAAGGTGTTTTTTAATAATGTCTTCCAGCCGGCTAACCGCTGGTTGGCGGCGGTTGTTCGACTTGCCGTGGTCAGTTGTGCCGGAATGTTGATTTATTTCTTCTATTATTCGGAAACTTTAGGGCCAAAATTTGTTGATCGGGTCCCAGGCATTGGCAACATCGATGATACCTCGTTGTGCTGGACAATAATGTCAATGGCGCTCATTCTGGCTTATGACAAGTTTTTTAACGCATACCCGATACGCAAGTAGCTATGAAACGGCGAGAATTTTTCAGAGAAGCATTGGATGAATCGATCAGCGCAGCTCAAAAAGGCTTCTTGAGCCTTCAGGAGACCTTCACTGAGGTCAATGAAGCCGTGCAGGATGTGATGGATGATACACCGGGTAAAGGTGATTTTTTTGATTCTTATGAAATGAGTTATTCCCTGACTCTGGCCTATCCGCGTGAGATGTTTGAGCAGA
>JAGGWI010000248.1 GCA_021157505.1 Desulfuromusa sp.
ACAAAGACATCAGCACCAGCAGCGGCAATCTTCTCAATATTATCCACCTTCACCCCGCCATCGACCTCTAATTCAATCGGCAGACCAAGGGTATCAATTCGGTGGCGCAGCTCCACAATCTTTGGCAAGCTGCTCTCTATAAATGATTGCCCGGCAAATCCGGGATTGACTGTCATCAGCAAAACCAGATCAAGTTCAGGCAGAATAATATCTAAAGCAGAAAGAGATGTCGCCGGATTCAAAGAGACACCTGCCTTTTTCCCCAACGATTTAATCAGCTGAACCGTGCGGTGCAGGTGTCTGACAGCTTCAGCATGAACGACAATAATATCAGCACCAGCTTTGGCAAAATCTGGAATATATTGATCAGGGTTTTCAATCATCAGATGAACATCCAGTGGCAGTTCTGTTACCGGGCGGATAGCATCAACAACCAGAGGACCGATAGTGATATTCGGAACAAAGTGACCATCCATAACATCAACGTGGATATAATCAGCGCCAGCGTGATCGATAGCCCTGATCTCTTCACCCAAACGGGAGAAATCAGCTGAAAGGATTGAGGGGGCAATTTTAATCATGATCAGATCCAATTTTGTATGTAGAAAGTATTCTGGGGACATGTACTCGCTACGTGTCCCCGGAATACGGATTTATCCCAGCCGCTGCAATCGAGCAGCAAAGAAAGCATCCATATTATCATGGCAATAGGGATAACTGCGCAGAGTTCCTTTTTCGGTAAAAAGATCAACCCAATCCGAGGAAAACTTTCCACCCAGATCTTCCAGCTCAAATTCCGGGTGATCTTCCAGAAAGCTGTCAATAGTTGCATCGGTTTCAATATGACTGAAAGTACAGACCGAATAGAGCAATTTTCCCCCAGGCTTGACCAGCGGGGCAACACTATCAAGAATCTGCCGTTGTAGAACCGCCAACTCCCGAAGATTGACGGGGGACTTATTCCAGCGCCCTTCCGGATTACGCCGCAGTACCCCGAGCCCACTACAGGGAGCATCCAGCAAAATCCGATCAAAACTCTCTCTCTCCAGAAAATCAGGATTTTCGGTCAGGTCCCATTGCCGAGCCACGATTGAAGTACATCCCAGTCTCTGTGCACCCTCTTCGATCAACTCAACCCGCCGCGGATATTTATCCAGAGCAAGAATTTCAGCACGATTGTCAGTCAACGCTGCCAGGTGAGTCGTTTTTCCACCGGGAGCAGCGCAAGCATCGAGAATCCGTTGTCCAGGGCTCGCATCTAACAGGTGAGCCATCAAAATACTTGCCTCATCCTGGATCTGATACCAGCCTTCAGCATCTCCCGGCAACGGTTGTTCACTGCGCCGATCGATAGTCACACCTTCCGGGGCAAAAGAACAGGGGTGAGCCTGATGTTCAACTGCAGCCAGTGCCGTCAGAAAATCTTCACGGTCAGTTTTTAAGCTATTGACTCGCAAGGTCAGTGGGGGCGGTCCCGCCAGGCTTTCACCCAGTGCCCGCGCCGCAACATTCGGCAGTTGTCGCATCAGTTCTTTGGTTAACCAAGCCGGCTGACTACAAACATGCTGCAGATAGGGTTTGATCTTTTCCGGAGCAGGCCAGGGGATATCAGTGCGTCCCCGGTCCAGTGAGCGCAACACCGCGTTGATAAATCCGACCGCTGCTTCCAACTGAAGCTCACGGGCTAACTCCACCGTTGAATTGACCGCCGCATGAGCAGGCACCCGATCCAGCTCCAGCAACTGATAAGCCCCCAGCCGCAACAACCATAGAACCTCCGGTTGCAGACGCTGCAACGGTTGATTGCAGAACTGAGTCAACGCAAAGTCAATCCGACCCTGCAGGCGTAGAATGCCGTAAACCAGTTCCGTCACCAGACGGCGGTCACGCAGATCCAGCTTGGAACGACCCAGTACTGTATCGAGCATGACATCGGCAAAAGCGCCAGCAGCGACCCGTTGCAGGATTTCGTATGCGGCCCGTCGCGGGCTATCGGTTGGTCGAGAAGTCATAGCAGAATACTACATCCCCTCAAGTCGTCGAATTCGTTCTTCCATCGGTGGATGAGTCGAAAATAATTTAGCAAATTTCTTCCCGCTGAGAGGATTAACAATAAACATATGCGCCGTCGCTTCATTGACCTTCTTCATCGGCATACGTTGATTTGCTGATTCCAGCTTACGCAAGGCACTGGCAAGGGAGTGGGGATTACCACAAAGCTGCGCCCCTTTTTGATCGGCACCAAATTCACGGGAACGGGATATAGCCATTTGCACCAGCATAGCGGCAATCGGTGCCAGAATCATCATTGCGATCATCACAATCGGATTGTTGTCTTCATCATCACGGCCACCGAAGATCATCGCCCATTGCGCCATATGAGCCAGAAAGCTGATTGCCCCGGCAAAAGTTGCCGCAATGGAACCGATCAGAATGTCACGATTCTGGACATGCGCCATTTCGTGAGCCATCACCCCTTTCAGCTCTTCACGACTGAGAATCTGGGTAATCCCTTGCGTAGCAGCCACCACAGCATGACTGGGATTGCGTCCGGTAGCAAAAGCATTAGGAGTTTCCTGAGGCAACAGATAAACCTTTGGCATGATGAGATTGTTCTGTTGACAGAGTTCACTGACAACCTCATACAGGGGACCACTCTGGGTTTCCTGACCACGATACATCTTGATGACTACTTTATCGGAGAACCAATAACTGCCAAGATTCATCACTGCAGCCATGATCAAGGCAAAGAATGCCCCGCTCTGCCCCCCAAGAGCCCCTCCGGCACCAACCAGCACCAAAGTCAGTAGTGTCATCAACATCACCGTACGTACTGTATTCATATTTTATTCCTTTATTTCTTTAAGTGTTCGTAACCCGCCGTAGGGGCGCCGCTTGCTGCGCCCTCTTACCGTCGGAACGGAACCACAAATCAGGGCGCAGCAAGCGGCGCCCCTACATTCAGTCCAACCGGGTTCCCGTAAACAGCGGCCTGCCGCTGAGAAAATTCATTGCCGAAAGACGCTTTTTCCCCGGCAACTGCAGTCCATCGATCACCAGAGTTCCGTCACCACAGGCGATTTGCACCCCTCTCTTATCGGTGGAGAGTATCGTTCCAGGTTCGCCAGAAACACCTGCAGTAACAGTCGTCGCTGTAATTTTCAGCACCTCTCCATCAAGATGGGTATAGGCCCCGGGCCACGGATCAAGGCCCCGCACCTGGTTATGTATTTCAATTGCCGATCGATGCCAGTCGATCAAACCATCTTCCTTTTTCATCATCGGGGCGTAACAACTCAATTCATCATCCTGCTTTTCCGGAGACAGAGTCCCCACACAAAGTCGATGCAGAGTCTCTTCCAGCGCTTTTCGACCCACCAGAGAGAGGCGATCATGCAGATGCCCAGCCGTCTCATCCGGCCCAATCGGAAGGCTCATCTTGACCAACATATCGCCGGTATCGAGACCGACATCCATCAACATGGTTGTCACTCCGGTTTCAGTTTCACCATCAATAATTGCTTTATTGATCGGTGCGGCACCACGATATTTTGGCAGCAGAGATGCGTGAACATTGATACAGTGGTAGCGGGGAATATCAAGAACCGCTTTTGGTAAAATCTGCCCATAGGCAACAACCACAATCAGATCCGGCTGTAATTCCTGTAATTCTTTGACCGCCAGAGGATCACGTAATTTCTGTGGCTGGAAAACCGGAATTTCATGTTTAAGGGCCAGTTTCTTGACCGGAGAGGCTGCAAGTTTTTTACCCCGACCTTTGGGACGATCGGGCTG
>JAGGWI010000192.1 GCA_021157505.1 Desulfuromusa sp.
TCCCTGGCTATCCTGGTCAGATTCACTTCTTGGTATTGTTCTGGGTGGGGGAATATTATTATCTATCGCCTGGATTTATGAAAAAGTGGCAAAAAGGGAAGGGATGGGTGGGGGTGATATTAAGCTGTTGGGGATGCTGGGGGCTTTTCTTGGCTGGCAGGCGGTTTTCCCAATTGTTTTTATTGCCTCTCTGATTGGTTCTTTGATTGGTGTTCCTTTGATGTTGATACAGAAGGGGGATACGAAACTGGCCATCCCTTTTGGCCCATTTCTGGCTTTTTCTGCCACGGTTTATCTTTTCTGGGGGAGAGATCTGGTTTATTGGTACTTAAATTTACTGGGGAATTAAACTCAGTTTTGTAGCGTAAAATATGTTATATCTCCCAATGTTGCAAGTATTTAATTAGAAATTAATAGTTGAGCAGGTAGTAAGTCATTTTGTTCTTTTTGAATTTATTTATTGGTTTAATCTTAAAATGCTTGACAATAGCGTACACTGACCTATAATTACGCACAATTTAGTTGTTTATTAATACTACGAGGTTAGTTGGATGATGCTGAATCACGTTAAAGATATTCGTGAGTCGTTGTTGATGAGCAAAGCGGAGTTGGCACGCAAGGCTGATGTTTCGCCATTAACCATCACACGGATTGAGCGTGGCCACCCTTGCCGGATGGAAACAATGCGCAAAATCATCTTGGCTTTGGGTTACAAGCTTTCTGACAAAAGTAAGCTTTTTCCGGAGTAGGTAGTTTCTGGTTAGTACGTTGTGACTGATAGGTTGACTCTTTTCGGACTGGATAAGACATGTTCGCCTCGAAAAAAGATATTGTTGGTATCGATATTGGTTCAAGCGCAGTAAAAATAGTCTGTTTGCGTGAATCTCGCGGAACTTTTCATCTGGAACATATTGGCATCATACCACTGGATGCGGAAACAATAGTCGACAACACTATTATGGATTCAACAGTCATTGTTGATTCTATTCAAAATCTGTTGAGTGCGTTGAAAATCAAGTCGAAACGGGTAGCGACCTCAGTTTCCGGTCATTCTGTTATCATTCGCAAAATCAGTTTGCCGGTCATGTCTGAAGCTGAATTGGAGGCATCAATCCAGTGGGAGGCCGAGCAATATATCCCTTTCGATATTTCTGAGGTCAATATTGATTTTCAGATACTTGGCCCCGACGCAAAAGATCCTTCACAGATGAGTGTCATGCTGGTTGCGGCAAAGAAAGATTTTGTTGATGACTATACGGCACTCTTTACCGAGGCGGGACTTGATCCTGTGGTGATGGACATTGACTGCTTTGCTGTCGAAAACATGTTTGACTACAATTATGGCTTTGTTGATGACGAGGTTGTTGCATTGATTGATCTTGGTGCCAGCGCTACAAGTGTCAGTGTGCTCCGGGGTGACTCATCCATATTTACCAGAGATATTCAAACCGGTGGTAATGTATTAAGTGAAGAATTGCAGAAGCGTCTTGGGGTGAGTAGCGAGGATGCCGAGCGAGCTAAGCTTGGAGATCGTGATATTGCTGATGTTGATCCTGATTCAGTTGATGAAATACTGTCAGATGCAATTGAGAACCTGGCTCAGGAGATTCAGCGTTCTCTGGACTTCTTTGCAGCCACTTCCAGTGATGATCGAATTTCCAAACTCTATTTAACCGGAGGGCTTTCAAATTCGGTAAAAGTTAGAGAGATTTTGGAAGAGCGTCTTGGTATTGCTGCTGAAAGAGTCGATCCTTTTCGCAATGTAAATATTAAAGAAAAGGAATTTGACATGGAGTACCTCGATGCCATCGGGCCGATGTTCTCCGTGGCTGCAGGCTTGGCAATGAGGAAGGTTGGTGACAAATGATTCGAATTAACCTGCTGCCAGTCAGAGCTGCGCAGAAAAAAGAGAGACTGCGCTCACAACTATCGATCTTTGTACTCTGTATTGTTCTCGTTTGTATCGGTTGTGGTGCTATGTATTTTTTGCAGATGACAGCTATCAGCGATGTGCAAGCTGAAATCACAGCTATTGATCACAAAAATAGGGAACTCAGTAAGAAAATCGGACAAGTTAGAAACTTTGAAAAGAAAAAAGCGGAACTAGAAAAAAAGTTTGCGGTATTACAGACCTTAAAAGAT
Source organism: Desulfuromusa sp. (assembly GCA_021157505.1). Lineage (GTDB taxonomy): Bacteria > Desulfobacterota > Desulfuromonadia > Desulfuromonadales > Geopsychrobacteraceae > Desulfuromusa. Next base: position 2,143 of record JAGGWI010000192.1, read on the forward strand.
GGAAAAAATGGTCCGGTCCATTTGTTGGACGAGTTGAGTACCTCACTACCGGACAAGCTTTGGTTGACCAAATTTACAGAAAAGGGTGGGAAAATCAGTCTGTCAGGTGTGGCAGATACCGAGAATACCGTTGCTGTTTTTATGCGCAATCTGGAAGATTCTCCTTATTATAAGAATATAGAATTATCGGTAACTGAACAGACCAAGGCTGGTGACAGAAAGATGCAAAAATTCACCTTGAATTGCAGCGTTGAAGCACCATCATCTGAATAAACGGGATTTAAACGATGAATTCACAAGTCGAGCAAGTCTTAAATCTGCCAGCTTATCAGCGCATACTTATTGTTCTGGTAATTATGGTAGCTATGGCAGCGGGATTTTATTTTCTCCTTTATCAGGGCCAACTTGAGCAGCATAGCAGTTTGGTGAAGAAGCGGGCTGCTGCCCAGGTTAAATTGCAAAAAAATCAAAAAATAGCTAATAACTTAGCAGTTTATCGAGCTGAGTATGAAAAGATGCAGGCCCGACTGGATGAAGCTCTCGGGGAATTACCACTGAAGAGAGAAATTCCAAGTTTATTGACCAGTATCGGTGATCTGGCAAAAGATAAAGGGCTGGAAATTTTACGCTTCAAGCCTGCCAAAGAAACAATCAAGGGTTTTTACGCTGAAGTTCCGGTAACCCTGAAATTGACCGGTTCATACCACCAGGCTGCTGCCTTCTTTGATGCTGTGAGTAGGATGGAGCGGATAGTTAATATTCAAGGATTAACTTTAGGGGGAGCAAAATCCATCAAGGGTAAAACATCCTTGGGGGTGAATTGCAGCGCCATTACCTTTCGGTTTGTTGAAAATTCGACCGAACAGAAGGGAAAGAAAGGTGGTAAGAGGAAATGAGATCTAAATTCCTTATAATATTTGCTCTTCTTTTGCTGCTGACAGTGGCTGCTGGTGATGTTATCGCCCAACAGGATCCACTTGAGTCTAAGCAGGCTCAACCCTTGGATGCGGGTCTTACAAATGGTGATGGCGATTACTTTGCCTATAGCCCCAAAGGGCGGAGAGATCCTTTTAAGCCGCTGATTCAAAAAAAGCAAAAGGTCGCAACAAAAATAAAAGGGCGCCCGGAAAAATTAAAAGGACCGCTAGAAAAATTTGAACTCAGCCAATATCGTTTGATTGCTCTTATGGTTGTCAAAGGGGTTCCTCGAGCTATGGTAAAGGCACCCGATGGGAAAAGTTATACCGTAAAAGTTGGTGCCTATATTGGTATAAATGACGGTTTTGTGAGAAAGATTGAAACGAAGGTTGTTGCTATGGATGAAAATGGGCTGAGGGTAGAAATAAGCCCTGATCGTATTGTTGTTGAAGAGGCCAGTATAGACAGTACCACGGGACAGGAAGTTAAAGAAAATCGCTATATTGCGATGTAGAATTGAATCTGGTCGAAGTTGTGAAGCTTGGCTGTAGACGAATGACTTTTAGGGGAATGATATGAGAAAAAGCGTTGTGCTCCTCGGTACGTTGTTAATGATTTTTTCGGTTGCTTTGGTTTCACCACTCTGCGCGAGCAGTTCACTTTCTGTTGTTTCGGTTGCAGAAAAGAGAGTGCAGTTGTCGACAACCACGGGGATTGAGCAGGTTCGATACTTCACCCTTGATTCACCCAAAAGGCTTGTTGTTGATCTGTATGGTGTCCAGCCAGGTGAACATAACGATAAATTTCCATTGAGTGGCGGGTTTGAGGAACTGCGGGTTGGAGTTTTGGACAATAAAACCCGCTTTGTGTTTGACGTGGCGGGTCCAGTATTTCCAACCTATAAAGTCAATACTGCTGCTGATCAAGTTGTTGTTACCTGGGAACCCTCACAAGCTGCTGTTGAGGCCGCCCTTGCAGAGCCAGTAACGGTTGGGAGTGAAAAAATAACCGCAATTGATTTTGCATCAGAAGGTGGTCGTTCCAAGATTTACATCAATCTCACGGGTAAAGTTAAAATAAGCCCTCCGGTTCGTGATGGCAATAAAATTCAATTTGTTTTTAAAAGCACAACCCTGCCGCTTTCTCTGCGAAGGATTTTTGACACTCTGGCTTTCCCTAGTGCAATCCACTCGGTGACTCCTTATCTGGTGAATGCAACCGGACAGCCAGAAGTTCGCTTCGTTGTCCTTCTGAAAGGGGATGTCCCTTATAGCTTACAAGAGAATGAATCAGGTTACGTATTCGTTGTTGATGATCAGCGCTATGCTCAAGTATCACCGGCAACCACTGGAACAATGCCGGTTTCTGCACGGGGTGAAGTTGTCGTTACTTCGGGGTCGGTGGTGCTATTACCTGAGGTGTCTGCTGCTGAAGGAAGCCCATCAGCGGTTCCGGTTATTGAGCAGGTGGGTACCAATAAGGGGAAAATCTACACTGGTGAAAAAACTTCCCTGGTTTTTGATAATGCAGATGTCAGAGACATTCTCCGCCTGATTGCAGAGATCAGCGATCTCAACATTATTGCATCGGATAACGTGAAAGGGAACGTTTCCCTTCGCCTGATTGATGTTCCTTGGGACCAGGCTATGGATTTAATCCTTGATGTGACGGGTCTTGGGATGGTTCAAGAGGGAAATGTTGTTCGGGTTCTGCCAAAAGAGACGATCCGCTCAATGAAAGAATCTGAATTGACCGCAGATCGTTCCCAGGAAAAAATTGAGCCATTGGTGACTCAGGTTATCCCTGTCAATTATGCCGGCTTGGGTGATGTTGCGGGGCCGTGTGCGGAACTCCTGAGTGATCGCGGTAGCATTACTGAAGATAATCGAGATAAACTGCTGATTGTTACGGATGTTCCCAACCGCATTGAAAAGATTAAAGAATTAATTATTATTCTGGATACTCCTTCGCGGCAGGTAATGATTGAAGCACGGATCGTTGAAGTTAACTCAACTTATTCCAAAAGCTTGGGGGTCAATTGGGGTTATACACATACTCCTAGTGACTACCTGGAAAACGTCACCAGCGCGGGTGGTGCTTTTCAAGTTAATACCTCAACGGTTGATGCCGTTGGTGATATGACCGCAACAGCAGGTCTTGGTTCTGCCTTCCGTCTTGGTGAATCTGTTCTTGATATCGGGACTTTAGATGTACAAATCTCAGCTCTTGAGGCTGATGGTAATGGTAAGATTATTTCTACACCTCGGGTAACAACACTCAATGGAGAGTCTGCAACAATCAGTCAGGGTACTTCAATCCCTTATCAGACCTCGGGTGATGATGGACCTAAAACTGAATTTGTGGATGCTGAATTGAAACTTGAAGTGACCCCGGTTATCAATCCTGATGGTTCTATCCTGCTTGATATTCTGGTAACAAATGATGCGCCTTCATTTACCCCATTAGCAGGCGCTCCAAGTATTGATACCAAGAAGGCTGAAACAAGAGTTTTGGTTCAGGATGGTGAAACCACAGTCATTGGTGGTATCTTCGTTGAAAATATTTCCGATTCTGAAGAGGGTATTCCCTGGTTGATGCATCTCCCTGTTCTTGGTAATCTGTTTAAATCGCAAACATCCAAGATAACTAAAAATGAGCTGTTAATATTCATTACTCCACGAATTGTAAGTGACTAATTAAAATTGAGAGTGACATGTTAGCAAGGGCAGGGAGACCTGCCCTTTTTTTTTAAAGGTCAAAAATGGTGGAAAAGGTTGAAGTTCCCCTTGCGGATAGAAGTTATTCGATACTGATAGGTTCCGATCTTCTTACAGCTTTAGGGAAAGAACTCTCTGATCTTAATTTTCCACAACGAATCGCAGTCATATCCAACCCGACAGTTGATCAGCTCTATGGCTCTGTTGTCCGTACCACACTTGAAAAATCTGGTTTTTCTCTACAGCACTTTAATGTGCCAGATGGAGAAAAGTACAAATCTCCTGAGACACTCCAATCAATATATGATTTCTTAATTAAAAATGGTTTTGATCGAGGTTGCGGTTTAATTGCCCTTGGTGGTGGTGTCGTTGGTGATATGGCCGGGTTTGCCGCTGCAACATTTTTGCGCGGTATCCCCTATGTTCAGGTGCCAACAACCTTGCTAGCGCAGGTGGATAGCTCTGTTGGTGGAAAGACGGCCATTAATCATCCCCTTGGGAAGAATTTGATAGGTGCATTTTATCAGCCAGAAATGGTTTTTATCGATACAACAACCCTGAATACTTTGGATCAGAGAGAGGTTTCCGCTGGTCTGGCAGAGGTGATTAAGTATGGAATGATCCACGACAGTCATTTTTTCTGTTGGTTGGAAGATAATATCGTAAAATTGAAAAATAGAGACCCACTGACGATTATTTATGCGATCAGGAGATCGTGTCAGATAAAGGCTGAAATTGTCGAAATGGATGAAAAAGAAGGTTCCGTTCGTGCACACCTGAACTATGGCCATACCTTTGGGCATGCGATTGAAAAGTTGTCAGGTTATGGTCAGTGGAAACATGGTGAGGCTGTCTCTGTCGGAATGATCGTCGCGGCAAAAATATCTGCACAGCAGGGCCTCTGTTCGCAGCAGGATGTGGAGCGATTGACCAACTTGTTACTGGCATTTGATCTGCCGATTAATCCTCCAGATTTCTCTCTGGATGATTATGTAGTTGCAATGCAAAGGGATAAAAAAGTGAAAAAAGGAACTCTTACCCTGGTTCTTAATCGTGGGATTGGTGGGGTTTCGCTGTATAAGGTAAAAGACATTTCGTCGGTTTTTTCACCTCTTCTTTAAGCTTTTATGAGGGAATCATGACTGAACAGAATCAACAGAGTTTACTTTTAGGTAAGATTGCTGCCTATACAGAAATTCTTGTTAAAGATCCCAGTTCCACAATTTTTATTTCGTTAGCTGAAACCTACCGAAAAATGGGGATGTTTGCTGATGCTCGCCAGATTATCTACAAGGGGATGGATCTCCACCCCGATGTCAGCCCCGCATATATTGTGCTGGCTCGGACTCTTTGTCAGTTGGAAGATTTCGATGGTGCGGTTGTGGCCTTTGAACGGGCCCTTGAATTGGATCAAGACAGCCTGGCTGCGCTAGTTGGTTATGCTCGAGTTCAGATTTTACTGGGCGATGAGGTGATCGCACGTCAATTACTCCTCAGGGCAAGGGAGATAAGCCCAGCTGATCCAGTGATCAACAAACTTCTGCTCTCTTTGCCGGAAGGAGATGTTGAACCGTTGGACGTGCCTGTTTCAACGGGTGATGAGGCGGTAGAACCCGCCCCGGTTCTGGTATCAGCAACCTTGGCTGAATTATACTTAGTACAAGGATTAACTGAGAAGGCGCTTGATCTTTTTCAACAGTTATCAGTTCAGAACCCGGATGATTTGACCCTTCGGCGTAAAGTTAAGGAGCTGGAAGGTCAATTGCGGGAAGAGAATCAGGATGGCACTGAAAAATCAACTGATCTCTTATTAAAACAGCGGGAAGATATTCCGGCAGCTCCTGTTGAGTCCATCGATGCTGCAGAAGTTGCTATTGAGCAATTGTTCGACTCAGGGAAAGAAACAACTGTTTCTGCCCCTGTGAACACCCCTTCCTGTCTGGATACATTGAATTTATGGCTTTCTAATATTAAGCAAAGGAGAGGGAATGTTTAAAGATACTTTAAAAAATATTGTTTCAAGTTGTTCTGGTAGTGTTGGTGCTATTTTAATGGGTTATGATGGCATTGGAATTGACCAGTACAGTGTTGATGAAAACTCTCTTGACTTGAATCTTGTGGGCATTGAATATTCAAATGTAACCAAGGAAATACGCAATGCAGCCAATATTTTAAAGGTAGGTTCCTTGCAAGAGGTTTCGATTAAGACAGAACATTATTATGTAATAATTCATTCTTTGAGCGAAGAATATTTTGTTGCTCTGTTGATTAAACGTGATGGTAATTATGGGCAGGGTCGATATCTGCTTATGCGTGAAGCCCCTGCACTTCGTCAGGCACTGGTTTGATCTATGAAATTATTGGTTTTGAATGGTCCAAATTTAAATTTATTAGGAACCCGTGAACCGGAGATTTATGGTCACACTACGCTCAGTCAAATAATGGGGGAATTGCGGCAAGAGGCGTCCTCTCTTGGATACGAAATGGAAACCTATCAATCGAACCATGAAGGTGGCTTAATTGATCAGGTGCAGCGAGCCGCCCAGGAAAACTTCTCCGGGATTATAATTAACCCCGGGGGATATACCCATACGAGCATCGCTTTGCGTGATGCTGTCAGTGGCGTCAACCTGCCAACAGTGGAAGTCCATCTGTCCAATATTCATGCACGTGAGGCGTTTCGACACCATTCTTATATTGCTCCGGTTGTTGTTGGTCAGATCTCTGGTTTTGGTGCTTTTGGTTATAGCTTGGCATTACGTGCGTTGGCGGATCATCTTGAAAACAGGATGGAGTGTGACTAAACCGCAAGCTCAATTCATTAGAAACCTCTTGTTAGCTGAAAAGCTCGATTTATTACTTGTTTTCGGCCTCCCCAATATACGCTATCTGTGTGGATTTACTGGCACTGATGGCGTTTTACTTATTAGTGCTGATGTTTCACTTTTCCTGACCGATTCTCGTTATATTGAGCAAGCACAGGAACAGGTCAGTGCGGATCATATTTGCTGCTATAATAATAAATTACGTGCTGTGGTCGATGAATTGTCTAAGCGGGGGGGGAGGCGGGTTGGTTTTGATGCAACTGCTGTCAGTGTTGCACTCTATGAAGAACTAGCCGGGTTAGCGACTGATTCTCTCGATTGGTGCCCACTCACGACTCAATTACGGGCCTTGCGTGGGGTTAAAACGAAAAATGAAATTGTTGCTCTTAAGTCCGCTGCAAATCTGAATCAGCAGGCTTTTAATACTGTTTTGCCGCAAATCAGGCCGGGTGTGACCGAACTCGAAATAGCTATGGAGCTTGAGTTCGCATTAAAGCGCTTAGGAGGCGAAACGAACGCCTTTGATTTTATTGTTGCTTCGGGGATTCGGGGGGCCTTACCCCACGGTGTTGCCAGCGAGAAAAAACTAGAGGCGGGTGAGTTGGTTACCATAGATTTTGGTACCCGAATGGATGGTTACTATTCAGATGAAACTGTTACCTTGGCAATTGGTGAAGTTGATAGAAAACTTCGACAAATTTTTAATATTGTGTTAGAAGCTCATGATTCAGCTCTTGCATCAATTCGTCCAGGAATGGCAATCTGTGATCTGGATGCTGTTGCTCGGGATTTTATTTCACTTCAGGGCTACGGAGAATACTTTGGTCATGGTTTGGGGCATGGGGTAGGCTTGGAAGTTCATGAGTACCCTGCAGTTTCCTCCCGTTCAGACCAAAAGGTGCTTGAGGGAATGGTTTTTACTGTGGAGCCGGGAATATATATCCCCGGTATTGGTGGTGTACGAATTGAGGATACTGTGGTTGTCACTGCAGATGGTTTTGAAACTTTGACTTCAATTCCGAAACGATTTAAACAATTAGGTTTATAAAAGTTTTTCAGGAGGAAAATAATGGAACTGAAAGATCTGAAAAGTTTGATCAAATTGGTAACTGAGACCGATATTACGGAATTTAATCTCGAAACTCAGGAAGAAAAAATTCATATTAAACGGGGACCTGATAAAGAATTTATTCAGGTTGCTGCTCCGTTAGCTCCGGTTCCTGCGGCGATATCAGCCCTACCCGTTGCAGCAAAAGTAGCATCTCCCACTGCGGATGCTGCCGTAGTAGACGACAAATATGATATTGTTTCATCTCCAATGGTTGGTACTGTTTATCGCAAGCCTTCACCTGATGCTGCCACTTTTGTCGAAGTCGGGGATATTGTTGAGGCCGGACAAACCCTTTGCCTGGTCGAGGCGATGAAGTTGTTTAATGAAATTGAGGCCGAGTTTAAATGCAAAATTGTGGAGATCGTCAAAGATGACGCAACTCCCGTTGAGTTTGGGGAAACACTTTTCCTGGTTGAGCGGCTTTGATCTACCGCAAGTTAAAGAGTCAATGTTTCTAAAAGCTGTTGACGAATTTTGAAGATTACCCTGATGGGGAGTTGATAAAATGTTCCATAAAATACTTATAGCAAACCGTGGCGAGATTGCCTTGCGGATAATTCGTGCCTGTAAAGAGATGGGGATCAAAACAGTTGCAGTGCACTCTGATGTTGATCATGATGCCCTGCATGTCAGTCTTGCGGATGAGAGTATCTGTATCGGCCCTGCTGCCAGTGCCGATAGTTATCTCAATATGAAAGCGATTATCAGTGCTGCTGAAATTGCCGATGCTGACGCCATCCATCCTGGTTACGGTTTTCTTTCCGAAAATGCTGAGTTTGCAGAAATTTGTGAACAATGCGGGATCACTTTTATTGGCCCGACTGCCGAAAATATGAGGCGGATGGGGGATAAAATCAGTGCCCGGAAGACGGTAACAGAAGCAGGTGTTCCTATCCTTCCCGGAACCAATAAAAGTATTGAAACAACAGAAGAAGCGCAGCAGGTTGCGGATGATATTGGTTATCCGGTGATTATTAAAGCATCTGCCGGTGGCGGTGGTCGCGGGATGAAAATAGTCTATTCTCCGGCCTCTCTGGGCAATGCCCTGGCAACTGCGCGTACTGAAGCTCAAGCAGGTTTTGGTAAAGCAGATGTCTATATTGAAAAATTCTGTGAACATCCTCGCCATGTAGAAATCCAGATTTTAGGGGATAAACATGGCAATGTTATCCATTTAGGGGAACGCGACTGTTCCATTCAGCGACGTCATCAAAAATTGATTGAAGAGGCACCGTGCCCGGTTTTAACCCCGGAACTGCGGGAGGAAATGGGTGCTTGCGCAGTTGCTGCTGCCAAAGCTGTGAATTATTCCAGTGTTGGGACAATAGAGTATCTTCTGGATGAGGATGGCAGTTTCTATTTTATGGAAATGAATACCCGTATCCAGGTTGAGCATCCAGTAACTGAGATGGTCACTGGAGTGGATATTGTTAAAGAACAGATTAATTCTGCCGCCGGACTGCCATTGCGTTACAAGCAGGAAGATATCAAGATCAGTGGGCATGCTATCGAGTGTCGAATTAATGCTGAAGATCCAGAAAAATTCACCCCGTTCCCTGGAAAGATCAATGGCTATCATACCCCTGCGGGGATGGGTGTGCGGATAGAGAGTGCGATGTACGATCAATATACTGTCCTGCCCCATTATGATTCAATGATTGGAAAACTGATCGTTCATGCTGAAACCCGTGAAGAAGCAATTAAGCGGATGGCATGTGCCCTTGATGAATATATTATCGAAGGGATTAAAACAACGATACCGTTTCATTTAAAGATGATGGCAAATAAGGACTTTAACGACGGTAATTTTGACACCAATTTTTTAGAGCGTGTGAAGATTTAAAAGAAATATGTGGATATATTTAAACAACAGGCGGGATGATTTCCCGCCTGTTGTTTGTTGACAATCCTGGATGTTCTCTATGGAACCCGCAACTCAACCGATACTGGGATATATCCCATATTTAAACTGTATCCCTTTTTTTCATCACCTTAAAGCTAATGGCTTCTCTGGGAAATTTGTGAGTGGCGTTCCGTCTGAATTGAATCAGATGCTGCAACAAGGTGTGTTGGATGTTAGCCCCTCTTCCTCATTTGAATATGCAAGGCACTGGAAAGATTACCTGTTACTTCCTGATCATTCTATTTCTTCTGTCGGCAGGGTTAAAAGTGTTCTCTTTTTTTCTCCGGTGGAGTTATCCGCATTATCAGGTAGAGAGATTGCAATAACTGGTGAATCAGCGACGTCAATTAATTTATTGAGAATTATCTTTCATGAGTTTTATGATCTCGATAATGTGACTGATGTGGTTCCAGATGTGCCCATAGAAACTTTGATAGCGCAGCAAAAACCTGCTTTGCTAATCGGCGATAGAGCACTGCGTCTCACCACTCAATTACCACCCGGTATGCATGTTTTTGACCTTGGAGAAATCTGGTACCAACAGACTGGCCTCCCATTTGTCTTTGCCCTTTGGATGATTCATCGTAATGCCCTGGACCGGTTTCCTCTGGAATTATCTACACTGGGGCAACAGTTACTCCAGTCTCGTGAACAGTTACTCAATGATCCGTATCCAATCGCAAAGACTGTTGCAGAAAAAGTTGGGTTGGATGTGGAAACGATTGTCAATTATTGGCAGACCATTGATTATACCTTAGGAAAAGAGCATATCCAGAGTTTGCAACTTTTCTTTCAGTTATGTAAGAAATACAATTTACTGGAGGAAGAACCGGAATTGAATTTCTGGAGGTCATTGTAAATATTTTGATGATGAGAGTGAAATATGTGTGTTGATTTTTTATAAACAGTTGTCCTTGGGATTGTTAGATCCTGAGGTTAAGAAGAAATGAAACCGAAATTGGGTTAGTTGGTATATAATCTGATTTTATCTGAGAATCAGGAGTAATGATTTATGATCAAGAGTATGACCGGTTTTGGTCGTGGACAGGCACAGATTGATGGTCTGTCCTTTACGGTTGAAATTAGAGCAGTTAATCATCGTTATGGTGATGTGAATATTAAGAGTCCCCGCTTGTTAGCCTCCCTTGAAAGCAAAATAAAAAAGCAGGTACTAACAGTATTGAAGCGCGGTAAAATTGACCTGTTTATCACCCAGGAGCACACATCTCAATTGGCTAATAAGCCGGTGGTTGATCATCAGGTGGCAAGGGCATATGTTGAGGCATTTAAAGATTTGCAGCAGGTGAGTGGCTGCTCTGGTGAAATCAGTTTGGAATTTCTCGCGGCACAGAAGGATGTACTGGTTTTACAGGATGTGGAGTTTGACCGGGATAAACTCTGGGATTGTCTTTCTTTGGCGATCAAAAATGCACTGATTTTGATTCAGGAGATGCGTCAGAAGGAGGGTGCAGCAACACAGGTTGATATGGAAAACAGATTGGCTTTATTATCACAATTCATCGTGGACCTTGAGAAATCTGCTGCCAAGGTTCCCCTTGAATGGCAACAGAAGTTGAAAGACCGGCTGGCGCGATTGCAGGAGAATGGTGGTGACCCGCAGCGGGTCGCACAAGAAATAGCCATTTTTGCTGATCGCTGTGATATCAGTGAAGAGATCACCCGGTTTAACAGTCACCTGGGGCAGTTTTACGATTTATTACAGCAACAGGAACCGGTAGGGAGACAGCTTGATTTTCTGGTTCAGGAACTGAATCGCGAAGCCAATACCATGGGTTCAAAATCTAATGATGCAATTCTGACCCGACAGGTGGTTGCACTGAAAGCTGAGCTGGAAAAAATACGTGAGCAGGTACAGAATATAGAGTAGTGATTCTTTGTGTTTCAGAATGTTTCAATCTTCCAATTTAGCCCCTATTTTAGGGGCTTTTTTGTTTTCAGGTGTTTATGGGTGTTTCTCTCTGTATAAAAAAGTGATGACAAATTGGTGATAGAAAGTACCTGTCACCATTTGATAAACACTCATCTGTCCGTTCTGATAGATAAAAAACACCTATATTGATTGACGTACCTCATGCTCACGAATTAGAGTATCCCTTTCAGAGGAAAGGTGTATGGGTAAGCCGACAACCAAAGATCTTGCCAAAGTAGCAGGTGTAAGCCTTGCAACCGTGGACCGGGTGCTCAATAGGCGGGGAGGGGTGCGACAGGCCACGGTTAAGCGAGTCACTGCTGCGATCAGGGCGCTGAACTATGTGCGCGATATCTCGGCGGCCAATCTGGCGCGCAGTACGGAATACAAGTTGATGTTCCTACTGCCCGACCAGGATGATGAATTCACCAACATGATTCATCTGGCAATCGATGAAGCCAATGTTTCTATGGCGCATGAACGGACAACTGTCTCCATAATCCGCGTGCCGGTAAACGACCCGCACCGCATTGCGCAAGAGATCGACGGGCTGTCGACGGACAAGGTGGATGGCGTGGCAATCATGGTGCCCGAAACCGCGCAGGTGCGCGACGCCATCTTGCGGCTGGGCGCTCGTGGCATTGCCGTGGTTGCCTTTGTTTCCAACCAACCCAACGCTCAAAGTGCTTATTTCGTGGGGATCAATAACGAGGCTGCGGGGCGCACCGCCGGACAACTTTTAGCGCGGTTTATCGGCGAGCGACAGGGGACGGTTCTGGCCGTCACCGAGACGATGCAATCACGTGACAGCCAAGAGCGCCGGTTGGGTTTTGATGCCATCATGGCGAAATACGCGCCACGGTTGAGGGTGCATCCTTCGATGGAAACCTACGCAGATGCGATCCGCACGGCGAAAATTATCGCGGCAGCTTTGCACAACAATCCAAAGATCGTCGGTATCTATTTGATGAATCACGATATTTCGGAAACCATGCAGGCGATTGAGGCGCAGGGGATACCGCAGAAATACGTGATTATCGGTCATGAACTGACTCAGCATACCCGCGCGCGGCTTATCGATGGGACCATGGACGCCGTCATAACGCAGGATGTGGGCCATTTGGTGCGAAGCTCTATTCGTGTCTTGAAGGCTCGTATAACACGAGTCGGCACGGTAGCTTCGCAAGAGCGCATTCGCATCGAAATTATCCTGCGAGAGAATTTGCCGGAAGATATAAAAACCGACTGCTCATAACCGTATTGGGTCGGAGTCACAATTAACTTTACTGTTAAATGATGTACGTACCTCATTTATTTATTGACTGGAAACCGTGCATTACTTATATTGAGCGATACAATGTAATGTGACCGTGGGAAATCGCCCTTCACCGACATCCATCAACAATGATCTGGGAGGAACCAATGAGAATTTCAAAATTTCTGATCGCGACAGCCGTGTTCGCTATGAGCGTCGTAGGGACGACCAGCGCTTTAGCAGAAGATCTCA
>JAGGWI010000173.1 GCA_021157505.1 Desulfuromusa sp.
GGAATGGTATTCAGATCTTCTGCAGTCAGCACACTTCTTTCCAGAGCAGCTTCCCAAACTTTAGTCACCTTCTCCCGCAGATCATCGTTCTCAATCCAACTGATTTCAGGCCATAATTTCAATATATCCATAACTTGTTGCTCCACATTTTTGGTTCGTATCACCGGCGTTATTTTACTAGCAGTTGTTTCCGAGAGATGGCTAAGCAAAAATTTCGTCCTACAAGGCGCAGTGTTTTTTCAGGGACGAAGACATACACAAGTATGTCGAGATCCTGAAAAAAACACTGCAACACCGTAGGGCGGACTTTTTGCGACGCCATCAAAGTGCAGCGATAATTGCGTCAGCCATTTGAGCTGTTGTTGCAGCGCCCTGGTCAATAACTTCCTGACACCCACGCATTTTCATCATATCGTAAGCGCGAACCTTACCCTCTTCGACAACCTTGGCAACGGCAGTACGGATGCACAGGGCTTTCTCTTTTTCATTGATATGATCAAGCATCATGCAAGCACTGAGGATCATGGCAATCGGATTTACAATAGAGGGGTCGAGGTTTTCGTATTTTGGAGCTGAACCGTGAGTCGGCTCAAAGATTGCGACTTCTTCGCCAATGTTTGCACTACACGCAAAACCCAGTCCACCGACCAGACCGGCAAAACCATCGGAGACGATATCACCAAACATATTACCAGCAACGATAACACCATATTTTTCGGGATCTTTGGTCATCCACATCATCTGCGCATCGATGTTGCTGTAATCAAACCAGATGTTTTTGTACTCTTTTTCAACTTCGCGGCAAATCGCCAGCATCATCCCCGATGTTTCACGCAGGACGTTGGGCTTTTCGCACAGGGTCACTCTCTCATAACCGTGCTTGTCGGCGTACTCAAAGGCCGCGCGGATGATCCGCTCTGAGTATTTCTGGGTAAAAATCCGGGTCGAAATAGCGATTTCTTCCTTGGGAGACCAGCCAAAGTTTTTAGCAAACTGCGGGTGAGTCATCAGCGCGTCATGAACCTGCTGTGGTGGATCGGTCCACTCGACGCCACCGTAGAGACCTTCGGTATTCTGACGGAAAACAACAACATCAACTTCCGGCTCTTCGACAGTATCGTTTGGTCCTTTGCGAATAAAGTTGAGGGGATTACCAACAAAGGATTTACACGGACGGACACAGATATCGAGGCCAAAATGCTGACGCAGGCCAACGATCGGGCTGAAATAGACAAAACCTTTATCACGCAGTTCTGGAGCTAATTCTTCGAGAGCCTCAGTCTTTGGCTTGGAAGTGATCGCCCCAAAAAGAGAGATTTTATGCTCTTCCAAAAGCTCGAGAGTGCGCTGAGGGAGAGGATTTCCTTCTTTACACCAGAAATCCCAACCAATATCGGCATGAACATATTCGGCATCAAATCCCACTGCATCCAAAACACGGACTGTTTCCGCCAATACAGTTTTTCCAATTCCATCACCCGGCATGTTGACAATTGTTCTTTTGGCCATTTTTAATTCTCCTTTTTGGTTAGTTAAGTATGCTGGCTAAACAAAATATTTGTTCTACAAGGCAGAGTGGTTTTTCAAGGGCGAAGGCATACATCGTATGTCAAGGTCTTGAAAAACTACGACAACGCCGTAGAGCGGATTATTTTGCGACGCCAGCAATTTTTCTGACGACATCAATGACGGTTCCATCCACCCATTTAACCGCAGAAATAATCTCTTCACTAAAATTCGGCTTCTCGGGGGTTCCACAGATACGCTCTGCTTCCTCCTTGAGTTCCGCAATAGTTTTGATCGGAAGGTTGGAGTCTTTCATCTGTTCGATTAAGTCGGTCCGTCGCGGATTGATCGCGATACCACGCTCGGTGACAATAATATCAATCAACTCACCCGGCCCGCAGATTGTCGTTACTTCATCGCAGATCACCGGGATTCGGTTGCGGAACAGCGGCACCGGCAAAATAACATTTTTACCGAACAGACAATTCTGCCAACCACCAATACCATGCAACAGTTTACCGTCGGAATGGGTCACAACATTAGCATTGAAGTTCACATCGACTTCTGTTGCGCCGAGGATAACGATATCGACCAACCCGGCAAAATTACCTTTGCCATGATAATTGTAACTGGTAAACGGGCTGGTATTGACATGGTTTGGGTTTTCCCGCATGGAGCGAATTCCATCCATATCGAAAGTTTGTCCATCCAGGATGTATTCGATCAAACCCTCTTCCAGCATTTCCACCAGATATTTATTACTGCCACCACGGGCAAAGCGCGCCTTAATCCCCTTGCGCCGCATGATGTCGCCGAAAAAGTTACCAATGGAGAGTGATGTCCCCCCGGCGCCGGCCTGAAAAGAGAAGCCATCCCTGATGAGACCCGCTTCTTCACAAAATTGGGCGGTCATCTCGGCAATATGGAGTCGATCGGGGCTTTTGGTGATTTTCGTTGTCCCGGAAACGATCCTTTCGGGGAGACCAACCTGCTCAACTTCCACGACATAGTCAACATTGTTGCCCTGAATCTGCCAGGGAAGACACGGAAACGGAACCAGATTGTCGGTGACGACAATCACCTTGTCGGCATATTCTGAATCGGCCAGAGCAAAACCGAGCAATCCACAGGCAGAAGGACCATTGACCCCGTTGGCATTACCGAAAGGGTCTGCTGTGGGGGCAGCAATAACGGCAATATCAATCTCAACTTCACCGTCTTGAACTGCCTGATAACGTCCGCCATGAGAGCGGAGGACTCCGGTGCCGGACATTTTTCCTTGAGAAGCAAACTCACCCAAAGGACCATTCAAACTTCCCTCAATGTGATGAATTGTCCCATTTTCAAGTTGCTCAATAATCGCTTCCTGACAAGGGAAAGCCGCTGAGGGAAACCAGACAAGATCTTTGATTCCAA
>JAGGWI010000138.1 GCA_021157505.1 Desulfuromusa sp.
GGGCAAGGGATCTGTACGACTTGTAGGGGCAATTCATGAATTGCCCGATTTGTCATTACCACAACGTGGAAGGGCGATTCGTGAATCGCCCCTACAGATTTATTTTCCTTGCAACAAAAAAGCTTCAATAAAACCGTCCAGATCGCCGTCAAGAACGGCATCGGTATTACCAACCTCGTGTCCGGTACGGTGATCTTTGACCATCCGGTAAGGATGCAACACATAAGAACGTATCTGACTACCCCAACCTATCTCCTTTTTCTCTTCTGAAAAAGCCGCAGCCTCCTCCTTCTTCTTGCGTTTCTCCATTTCGTAAAGACGCGCTTTCAACTGTTTCATTGCTGTTGCCCGGTTATTATGCTGCGAACGTTGATTTTGGCAGGCGACAACAATACCGGATGGGATATGGGTAATCCGAATAGCTGAATCGGTTTTATTGATATGCTGGCCACCAGCACCACTGGCGCGAAAAGTATCAACCTTCAGGTCTTTATCTTCAACCTCAATTTCAATGGAATCATCCAGTTCGGGGAAGATAAAAACCGAACAGAAAGAGGTGTGACGCTTAGCGTTGGCGTCAAAGGGAGAAATACGCACTAGCCGATGGATGCCGCTTTCGGAACGCAGATAACCATAGGCATAGTCACCCTCCACGGTGAAGGTCGCACTCTTGATTCCGGCCTCCTCGGCCGGCTGATAATCGGTAAATTCTACCTTAAAACCTTTACGCTCGCAGTAACGCAGATACATTCGCAGAATCATATCGGCCCAGTCCTGAGCCTCGGTACCACCGGCTCCTGCGTTAATACTCAAGGTTGCGTTATTGGCGTCATGCTCCCCCGACAACATCCGGGAAAATTCCATCTGCTCAATCAATTTTTTCAAATCAGGGAGTAAAGTGTTGACCTCGGTCAGGGTTTCTTCATCCTCCCCCTCTTCACCCAACTCAATTAACACCTGAATATCTTCCAACTGCTGTTTGGTGGAAGTACAATTTTCCACCACCTTTTTCAAGTTAGTATGTTCTTTCAAACGTTCCTGCGCCTGCTCTCCCCGATCCCAGAAATCGGGTTTTGCTATTTCGGCTTCAAGCTCCAAAACCCGTTCCTGCTTCCCCGGGACGTCAAAGATACCTCCATAATTCTTGTAATTTTTCCAACAAATCTTTGGCCGTTTCTTTTGGTTCGCGGAACATCGGTTTCTCCTTCAAATTTTCGAATATGAAAATATTGTTATCTGTGAATAATCGCGCACTATAACTGAACCAGAATTTAAAATACAGTCTGCTGAACGACAAAAGACCAACCTTTTTATCAGTTGGTCTTTTGTCATTTTATAATGATTGAAGAGTTATTCAAGTGGCCAAAGCAGGATCAACTACTTCACTTTGAGTCACCCGCCGATTGAGGACAAAAACTACAATCAACACGGCTAACCCAGCCAGATGAATCCACCAGGTTGTCGGCCATAATAAAGCTGCCGCAGCCCCTAATGACAGTAATCGAAACAAAGGGTTCAGTTTATCTTCCATATATCCCTCAATCCCCGCCGCAAAAGCATAAAGACCGAACAGTGCAAAAAAGAAAATCATAAATACCTGATCCCAGGAACCACCGATAAATGGTGTATAGGCAAACAGCAGCGGCACAATATAGAGCCCTTTTGCGATCTTCCAGGACTGAATCCCGGTTTCCATCGGTTTGGTGCCGGCAATTGCGGCACCGGTAAAGGCAGCAAGTGCAACCGGCGGAGTGACATTGGAATCCTGGCTGAGCCAGAAGACAATCAGGTGTGCCGATAACAGGCCATACATCAACACCGATTCACTCAACATCGATTCCCGCACCGCACTGATCAGATCAATCGGTACGGCGTCAATAATAGCGCGGGCCGCAGCGTGATTCATCGGATTGCCAATCTCGGCAAAATGTTCCGGTGCGGCAAGCATGAAAATTGCCTTCGCAGTTTCCGTCACCTGACCGTTAGCCAGTGCCTCGACCAACAGACCATCAGAAATCAGGCCATGCAACGCTGGAGCAGATAGCGTTCCGAGAACGATATAAGCGGCGGTGACAGGCAAGCCCATACCGAGCACCAGTGATGCCAGAGCAACCAGAGCAATGGCTATCACCATACTATGACCTGCCCACTCGGTAATCATCAGCGAAAAAGTATTACCGATCCCGGCAGTCGCAATGACATTGACAATCAGACCGACAGCGCAAAGTAATATGGCTGTCATCACCATATTTTTCGCACCCATCGCCATCGCTTCGATGATCGCCTTCAGTCCCATTTTATTCGGGCTGAACCAGGATGAAACGACGACAGAAATAATACTGATCCCAGCCGCATAGGTCGGAGTGAAGCCATAAATCAATAATGCGATAAGAACTCCAATCGGTGCCAGAAAAACAATCCCACCTTTTTTGAGAACCTCAATTGCTGAAATTTTTTCATCATCAAGCGCTGTCACAAAGCTGCGCTTGGCCTCAATCCTGACAAAAAATGCAACTGTCGCAAAATAGAGGATCGCCGGGAGAATACTGACCAACACGATAGTGTTATAGGAAATCTGGGTATAGGTTGCCATGATAAAAGCACCCGCACCCATGATCGGGGGCATTAACTGGCCACCGGTCGAAGCCGCAGCTTCGGTTCCTGCTGCAAATTTGGCGGGAAACCCAGCTTTTTTCATCAGCGGAATGGTGATAACACCGGTCGAGGCAGTATTGGCAACTGCAGAGCCAGAGATAGTCCCCATCAGCCCGGAAGCCATAACCGCAACCAGTCCCGGGCCCCCGACCATCCGACCAGCTACAGAACGAGCAAGATCAATAACAAACTCTCCCGCGCCGGAGCGCAACAAGAAAGCCCCGAAGAGGATAAACATGAAGACATAGGTGGAAGATATCCGGGCAATCGTCCCAAACAGAGCATCATCTCCGTAGACACTACGGAACAAAATTGTTTCAGCACTTAATCCGGCAAACTTAAAAACCCCGGGAACCAGCGGTCCCCACCAACCAATATAAGTGAGAGCGATAACAATCAACACCGGGATAAACCAACCTGCCACCCGGCGAGTAAACTCCAGGGCACAGAGAATCAGAACAATTCCCACCACCCATTCAGTACTCGACATATTCACGCCACGTGCATAAATGGCATCCTCCATGGCGATCATGTACACAGCGGAGCCCGCAGCTGTCAGTCCCAGAAGAATATCGGAGACACGCCACCCAATTGAACCATCTTTTTTAAAGGGATAAATCAGTGCTGCAAGCAGAGCGAATCCGGCAAAATGGAGCGCATTCTGCCAGAGTGTCGGTAGGACAACCACGACATTGAACCAGATATGCATCACAGATATTGCGACACCAAGAACCAGCAAAATCATTGTATGAAGTGGGTGGACTTCAGTTTCGGGGGATGTCATGTCAACAATTCTCCTGATAAAAAAAGACGGCCACCCCTATCAGGGTGGCCGTTAGAACAATGACTTAGTTAGCAATCAGATGAGCGGGAATCTTGATTCCAACTTCTTTGTAATACTTGGCTGCACCTGGATGCAGAGGTATTGGCAAACCAGCAATCGCACTTTCAATCGCCATAGCCTTGGTTGCACCATGAATCGCATTCAGGAACGGCAGGTTTTCGTAAACAGTTTTAGTAATCTGGTAAACAGCATCCTCATCGACATCGGCACGAGCGGCAAGGAAGTTTGGCTGGGCAATAGTGTTGATATCTTTTTTCTGCCCTGGATAGGTCCCGGCAGGAATGACTTTACGGGTCCACAGATTACGGCCACCGTCTGCCTGCTTCATCTGCTCATCGGTAAAATCAAGAACGGTAACCTTATCAGCACCCATGGCTGCCATAGCCTTGGTGACAGCGCTGACTGGAGCACCAGCGGGAGTTCCCATGCCGCCAACCTGACCATTTTGCAGGGCATCAGCAGATGGACCGTAACCGACATAAACCAGTTTATAGTCTTTGGCAATATCTACACCCAAGTTGCCGAGCAGAACAGTGTTAGAGCCAAGGGTTCCAGAATTCTTCTTACCCATAGCCATTGCCTGCCCTTTCATACCGACCAGATCCGCAACAGTACCGGTCTTGGCAAACTTTTTCAGAACGGTAAAATGCTCAACATTCTGCCACAGCATGGAGACGGAACGCAGTTCTTTCTGCGGACCGGCACTAGCGATCGGACCGGTGCCATTCCAGGCATAGGAGCCGTAAAGACCCTGCAGAATAGCAAATTGAACTTCATCATCACGCAGCAGTTTAATATTCTCACCGGAACCCGCCGAGTTGATAGCCGACATACCGATTTTCTGCTTTGGTTGCAGTTTAACCTTAACAACAGTTGAAAGAGCAACACCAACGGGGTAATAAGTACCACCGGTTGACGCCGTAGCAAGCAGGTAGTTACGCTCTTTGGGCGCAGCTTGAACGGTAGCAACAGAGCTGAATACCATAGCTGCTGCAACAACAAAAAAAGTGATGTGCTTGAAATTTTTAACAACTGACATTTTTGTCCTCCTCGTTTACAGGGTTAATGAACTTTTTTCTTAGATTATCGATACTCATCATAACGCAAAGTATGTGCCAGACTTGATTACAGCAAAAATAGGGGAGTTCTCTTGTTACAGCAGAAAATTTCAGCGATATTTTGCCGACAGGGATGAGGCTTCGGCAAGATCTTGCCGAAAGGAGGTCTTGTTTTTGAACTACCATTTCCCGTGTGACGCAGCCAGAGTGGAACAGCTGATTTGAGAGTCAGAGCGGCAAATGTTTGAGGGCAACGCCCGAGTTTTTGCCGTTCCTCAAAACAGTTGTGGAATGGAGGAACCCCGCCATTGGCGGGCAAGGAGGTCGGGTGCCTTTTTCTGCTTACTCTTTTGTGGCACAACAAAAGAGTAAGGCGACGAGCGGGGGCGCAACCTCGCGACCCGGTTGGTTGTTGACCCGTATTCGAGGGACACGTAACAAGTACATGTCCCTCGAATACTACCTAAAGATAATCCTTCCGCTCCAGACAATATCGAGCCATTTTTTCGTTCAGGGTACGCCGGGGCAGATCCAGAGCATCCATCACCGCCTGCACATCACCCTTATGTCGGGTCAATGCCTGCTCGAGAAGTAAACGTTCATGCTGGCGCATCAGATTCTGTAATGAAGAACTTTCCGGGGTTGCAACATCCCGGCTCGGATGACGAAGAACGGATGCCAACCGCTGACCTCTGGGTATTGATGAAAGAACATACCGCTCAGCAATATTTTTCAGTTCACGAACATTGCCGGGCCAATCATGGTTCATCAACAGCCCGATATCCGCATCCAGAAGAGAAATTTCCGGACGGTTATAAGTTGCAGCAGCCTGTACCGCAAAATGTTCAAATAACAACAGAATATCTTCTCCCCGCTCACGTAGTGGTGGCACCCGGAGCTCAACAACATTGATTCGATAATAGAGATCCTCACGAAAAGTTCCAGCGGCACATTCAGCAAGCAGATCTTTGCTGGTTGCACTGATCAATCGAATGTCAAGGGGTTGCGGCTCATTACTGCCAATTCTAACCACTTCACGTTCCTGTAAAGTTCTCAGCACCTTGACCTGCAGGGATAGTGGCATAGTTCCAATTTCATCTAGAAACAGAACCCCCCCCTGTGCATATTCGAACCGTCCGATTCGACACCGTTCGGCACCGGTAAAGGCTCCCCGTTCATGCCCGAACAGTTCGCTCTCAAATATGCTCTCCGGCACCGCACCACAGTTAACCGCAACATACTTGCCGGCCTTACGTGCTCCAAAGTCATGTAAGCAACGAGCGGCAATCTCCTTGCCAGTCCCCGTTTCTCCCTGCAGTAAAACTGGAGCATCGGTATCGGCAACATCAAGAATCTCCTCACGTAAACGACGAATCCCGGCACTGTTACCGATCAACCGTTGTTCCATGCCAACAGACCCAGCCAAGCGACTGCGCAGCTCACGATTTTCCATGATTAATCGACGTTTTTCACCTGCTCTCTGAACAACATCGAGGAGTCTTTCGGGCTCAAACGGTTTTTCGATAAAATCATATGCACCCTTCTGCA
>JAGGWI010000151.1 GCA_021157505.1 Desulfuromusa sp.
TGAACTGGCTGCAAATCCGTTTGTTTGGCTCATTTTTTAGCTCCTTTTTACCCCATAGCTATGGCTATGAGCCTGCAAACGAGCTAAAAACTGTTCTCAAACCTCCGAATTTTCGCTTCAGTCCGTAGTGTCCGACAGATTCCTAGTGATTTGAAAACAAGCGTAACATATTTTTTTTCTTCGATGCCAATTGAATAGCAAGAATCGGGTTGGCGGCTCCTGCAACCAGTGGTAATTTCAACAGGGTGTTAAAGCAAATAAACAAGGAGCCCTCTATGTCAGATGATTATCAGCGGATCGCCACCGCAATTGACTTTCTCAAAAACTCTGCGCTTGAACAACCCTCTCTGGATCAAGCTGCCAAGCAGGTTGGATTGAGCCCCTACCATTTTCAGCGATTATTCCGTCGCTTTGCCGGAGTCAGCCCGAAACGCTTTCTGCAACACCTGACCAGTGAATACGCCAAGCAACTGCTGCAACAATCAACCCCGATTTTGGAAACAAGTTTTGCCGTCGGGCTCAGTGGCCCCGGACGCCTGCACGATCTATTGATTAATGTTGAGGCCGTGACTCCAGGAGAATACCGGTCCGGTGGGATGGATTTGCAAATTAACTACGCTATTCACCCAACCCTGTTCGGGCGATGTTTCATTGCCATCACCGACCGAGGAATATGCCGATTAGAATTTATTGATTCCGGCGAAGAAGAGATCGCGATTCAAAGGCTGCAGCAAACCTGGCCGAACGCCGAGATAAATAAAAATGAAGCCGTCACCGGAGCGATCATTCAAAAGATTTTCAATCCAGCAACGGTACCAACTGACAAACCCTTGCTGCTGTTATTGCAGGGGACAAATTTTCAGCTTAAAGTCTGGCAATCACTGCTGCAGATACCAGAGGGATGTGTCGCATCATACGGCTATCTGGCAAACAAAATCGGCCAGGCAACAGCAAGTCGAGCCGTCGGAACCGCCATCGGCAATAATCCCATCAGCTACCTGATCCCCTGTCATCGGGTTTTGCGTGGTGATGGTGAAATTGGCGGTTACCGTTGGGGGATTGATCGAAAACTGGCGATTCTGGGGAGAGAATTTTGTCAATCTGAAACATTAAAGAGCTGAGGTGGAAAACATCTTTAACTGAGCCAATACCACGGCATCCGATTGAGTGGATTGAGATTAACCGTCATTGGTGATAGATTATTGTAGCAGGTAAAATAACGGCTCTATTTCATTTGATCTTCCATACCGATATTTTGATACCTTAGTGTTCTGCACGCTTTAAAACTTCGTGAGATTGCACTGTTATTTTACGTGCCAACAAGGCGTAACTTCCGCTGCATAGCCAGAGCGGAAGTTGCAACGCAGTTGGCGCGTAAAAGAACAAGCAAGATGTGAAGGTTTAGGGTGTACAGAGTACTATGCTCTCTTCTATCACTGAAAATCTAACCGAATCTTAGAGAAAAACAGATGAATTCATCAACACCATACCAATTTCA
The DNA here is from genome assembly GCA_021157505.1 of Desulfuromusa sp. Lineage (GTDB taxonomy): Bacteria > Desulfobacterota > Desulfuromonadia > Desulfuromonadales > Geopsychrobacteraceae > Desulfuromusa. The sequence continues at coordinate 1,499 of JAGGWI010000151.1, forward strand.
CACATTACTGATCTTCCTGATATTAATGATTTTTTTAGCTCCACTCCTTGATGACTTCACAGTCATACGGATAGCTTTTGATATCGCATTATCGCTGATACTTGTTATTGGTTGCTTTGCCGTCAGCCACCATAAACTCACTCCGTGGATCGCCATCACTCTCTCAATCCCCATGCTGCTCTCAATCTGGATTGACTTTCCCAAACTGAACATGCCCCAAATGGAAATTGTCGGTAGCATTTCCGGCATCCTCTATTTTGTCTTGATTGCCGGAGTAATTTTAACTTTTGTATTTTCTTCCCGCAGCGTTACCTGGGAAGTCATTTCGGCAGCATTAGTCGTCTATTTGCTGCTTGGGACAATATGGAGCTTTGGCTATACGCTTGTTGATCTTTTTGTCCCCGGCTCGTTCAACATAGCTGATCATCTGGTGGGGCAAGCTGGTCCTTCATATATGTACTACAGTTTCATCACCTTAACCACAATCGGTTATGGGGATATTACGCCGATATCAGGTATGGCCAGATCACTTTCCATGCTCGAAGGGATCATCGGCCAGACTTATATGGCAGTCCTTGTCGCCCGCCTGGTGGGGATGCATGTGGCTACTTCAATGAGCAAATAGTCGCAGAATTAAATCATCTGATGGCTGTGCAGAAGTGACCGCACGACATCAACTCCAGCGACTTCCTCCCTCTCACATAGAACTGCTGGCCTCGGCTTTCTGAACCTTTGATTTAAGAGCCTCCTCTTTGGCTTTTTTGATAACTTCCTCTTCGGTTTTTTTGATCCCGATTCTGAACAGAAGATAACCGGGACTGACAAATTGATTTTCGGGCATCCCTAAGATTATGCTGGAAAAAGGTCAAACGGAGACCTGTCCTGTTTCAACTTATTAACAGATTCAATTTTCTCTCTTTATCCCATCCAACTAAAAACCTGGCGATCCACAAATAAAGTGTTTCTTATTCTTGACTTTTTATTGATATTATATACAATGAGAAACATATCTATGGAGTATTATCTATGCCTGCAA
>JAGGWI010000120.1 GCA_021157505.1 Desulfuromusa sp.
AGGTCATTCCAAACGAATTTTCCTTGATGGTGTATCCCGGTGGGTGTATCGGTTACAGGGGTCAACTCCAATCTGGGGGGCTTGTTTGTCGTAGCACAACCTGTAAGCGCAAACAGAAGCAAAACAAATCCCACGCACGTATGAAGCCCAAATCGACTCCTGCGGATTTGTTGCTCTGGATACGCTGGCTTCCTTCTTAATGTCTTTCGCTCCATCATTTTAGTAACAGTCTCCTTAAACTTGATGTGGACGTGCCGGGGCAGGACCAAGCTAACACCATGTTTTTACACGATAAATATCCCACAGCAGTGGGTTTTCAGGATTGGATCGGGGGACACTCAAAAAGAACACCCAATTTTGAGTGTCCCCGATTCCCGATTCCAATTCTTAATGGGCAAAGGAAATGTTCAAAACCGCCAAACTCCAAAAAAAACAATATCTGTCATGATTGCATATACAAACCCTCATCTACAAGTTGCTTTTACTCAGTCACATGGTAGTTCTATAAGTACTGAGACGTCATCACCATCAAAAAACCGGAATCTCTACTAAAATGTTCGATTCAAACAATCATTTTTTCTTTCATAAGCTTTTTGTCTCGCGTCAACTATCTTGTCCGATTTGACGAGTTCAATCACTTGACTCGTGCTTAGGATGCGCATTTCCGTCAAATCGAACGCGGCAAATTCAGTGCTGAGCTTAAGGATATATGTCGAGCACTGCAAATCAGCGAACGTACACTTCAGCGTGTCTTTCAGAAAAGATATGGAGGCTCCCCCAGATTTCACATCAATGCTTTACGATTGAATCGCGTGTACAAGGAGCTGCGTAGTGCTTCTACTGGGGAAGAAAATGTCGTTATTGTGGCTAACCGTTGGGGGTTTTGGCATATGGGTCAGTTTGCCGCTGATTATCGAAAGATGTTTGGGGAACTTCCCTCAGCGACCCTCAATCGCCTACCATAAAGACATTATATGTGACCTGCCGCTTCTATCGTCACCACGCGATTCTCTAAAAAACCAGGGTTATAGGAGTCACTTAATGTATCGGCAGACTCATCGCTTTGATCGTTGGACTGTGTCTCGAAAGTTGGGGTGAGAATCGATGCTCTGATAGGTATGAGTCGGTTAGATATAGTTTTTTTCAATTGCGTAACGCACAAGGCCTGCCGTGTTGCGAATATTGATTTTTTGCATCAGCGAAGCACGGTGATGATGGACTGTTCGCAGACTGATATTCAACAGTTCAGCAACATCCTTGTTCGATTTTCCTTCGGCAATCAGCTTTAAAACTTCTCGTTCACGAAGTGTCAGTGGGTCCGAAAGAATTTTAAATTGACCGGTCTGGTAGGCGCGAGCCATTTCGTCGGTCAATTCAGGGGAGAGTATTGGGGAAATATACTTCCGCCCTGCCCGAATGGTTTCAATCGCGGTGAAGATCTCTTTGGGAGCATCCTCTTTGAGTAGATACCCATCTACCCCGACTGAGAGGGCATGGTGCAGATATTGACCACTTTTATGCATGGTCAGAATCAGGATTTTTATCGCCGGGAAGTTTGCTGTTATTTCGGCGGCAGCTTCAAGACCACGGATTTTAGGCATGGCAATATCAAGGATAACCAGGTCAGGAGCGACTGGACGAAGCATCTTTAAAAGTTCGGCGCCATCATCAGCCTCCCCGACCACGCAGAAACCCGGTACGTCATCGATAATCGATTTCACCCCGTGCCTGAGAATGACATGATCATCTGCCAGTAGGATTCGGTAATCAGCCATTAAACCTCGCCTTTCCTCAAAGGGACGTTGAATCGAATGCAGGTCCCTTCCCCGAGGATACTCTTGATCTCAAAAAAAGCACCTAATATTCTTGCTCGTTCATGCATGGTGGAAAGACCCATACTACGAGTTTTACCCGCAAAAGCTATTTCTGCTTCCAGATCAAAACCCACACCGTTATCTTCAATCAAAAAAGCAACCTGAGAAACTTCTCTAATACCCTCAATCCGGATACGACTGGCTTTTGCATGCTTACCGATATTGGTCAGAGCTTCTTGGAACAAGCGGTAAACAAGAACCTGCTCCTCTTGGGTTAACAGATCATCGATTTTATCGAATTTGACTTCGATTTCTATTTCATAGTGGCGGGTAAAATCTTCCAGAAGCCCAGTGGTTGCAGCTGTTAATCCGAGATCCTCCAAATCAGAGGGGACCAGATTCCAACACAAACGACGAATATTCTCTATGATCTGATCGATATATTCAAACATCTCTTCGCAACTTTGTTTCTGACCAGTTTGTCCAGAAGTCAGCCCTTTTTCCAGGGATGACACTTTAAACTTAAGAAACAGAAGATTTTGCCCGACCACGTCGTGCAACTCTGACGAGAGCCGTTTCCGTTCACCTTCCTGCGCCTGGAGATGTTTTGACATCAGGGAAAGGAGCCTCTCTTCCGACCGTTTTAGTTCTTCCTCAAACTGCTTGCGAACCGTGATATCACGCGCATTGAGAACAACACCTGCAACAACGACATCATCAAGCAGATTTTGACTGATCGTTTCGAAGACCTGCCAATCGCCATCGGCGTGGCGGAGACGAAATTCGATGGTCTGACAAGCATCCTGTTTGGCCAGAGTCCTTTCAAAGAAAGCATTATACAGGGCTTGGTCTTGCGGATGAACCAGTGTAACCAGAGAGACTCCGAGTAATTCGTTAATCTGGTAACCAAGGACACGATGGAGAGACGGACTGAGATAACGGGCTGTTCCATCTCGATCCACAAGAAAAATAATGCCTGACTCATTCTCGATTAACGAGCGGAAAAGTTGTTCGCGCTGCCTGAGTGCGCCGTGACTTTTCTGTAGTTGCGTCGACATCGTATTAAAAGCGGCAGACAGATCACCAAATTCATCTCCGCTTCGAACCGGAACTCGCGCCTCAAGATCACCTCTACCAATTTTTTGTGCACCAGCAACCAGCAGCCTCAGCGGTGCTGTCATCTTTTGTGCCAGATAGATAATCAACAGGATTATCAGCAGTGACGCAATAACCGCCAGGGAAACAACCAGATCTCGAGTTTTATTAATATCACCATAAATTTCGCTGAGGGGATCGGTAACAATGACATACCAATCCCAAGCCGGAAAGTACTCATAGACAGCCAGGTTGCGACGCCCATCGCAGGGATGGTCAAACCGTCCGGCAGGTTGCTTCTGCATTTCCTTAAACCAGCCCTGTTCTTTCAGGTCGGTAGTAATTTTAGCTTTGTCTGGATGAACGACAACCTCTCCGTCGGCATGAACAACGAACACATAGCCCTGCTTGCCAACTTTGACAGACTGCAACGCCATGCTTGCATCGTACTGCGCTTTTTTCACCCCGGAAGAGATGTCGGTTATACTGTATCGACGTAAAAAATCTTCATTTTCGGCAACGGCCTGCATTGCTTCGGTCAGGCGGGTTTGCAGCCATTTGTCGGCCAGGTGGCCAAGAGCCTGCTTGGATAGATAGTAAGTTCCGCCAGCACCGGCAAGTAAAGAAATCAGGGCCAAAGGGAGAACAACTAAAAGTATTTTGGAGAAAATTTTCATTGTTTACTCGGGCTGTTGTTACTTGATTTTAAAATCCGGGTCTTTTCTGTCACCTGAGGATAGAGAGCCATCGAGGCAACTAGCGGGTGACCATAATCAACGTAGCCACGACGAATATAGGTTTTATTCCGGAAATGGAGGGGATAAACTATCATCTCCTCGAGCAATTTGACCTGGGCATATTCCCAGAGCTTTTCCTGCCGAATCGGGTTCATTTCATTTCTTGCCAGCAGGATCAATTTATCAATCTTCCGGTAGTGAGAAAAATTAGTATCAGGGTTCTTACCGTACAACACGATTGAATCAGAATGAAAAAAACGACTGAGAAAAACATCAGTATTTGGTCGCCAGGCTTCATAAATCACAATGGCACTTTGATTTTTCCTGATTCGACGATGCATGCTGGAATGGTCGACAACCTCTAGATTTATTCGGATGCCAACTTTTGCTAACTGCTGCTGCAGTTCTTCATAATTTTTGCGGACATGGCTAAACTCGGTAGCGATAACGTCCAACGAAAATCCCTGTGGGTAACCGGCGTCTGCTAATAATTCACGACTTTTTTCCAGATCAGTAGGATAGTCGAGACCAAGAGCTTTAACTTCCTCTGGGGAGAGGCCTCCGGAAAGAAAACGATCAGGTATCGGAGCATAGACATTGCCAACCGTTTCTGCAGGAAAACGCGCCAGAAACTGATCGCGGTTGAGGGCATAAGCAATGGCCTGACGGACACGAAGATCATCGAGAGGTTTGACACTGGCGTTAAAGTGAATCAGAGCCACCTCCGGCACGCCAAAAACATCAATCTTGGCATCGGCAGGTATTGTTCCTTGCTGATTAATTTCTGCACCGCTCCGAATCAGATCAAGCTCACCACGACTGAATGCTGCATAAAGATCAACTGGATCAGGGAAAAAATTAATCCTGACATAATCCAGTTCTGGGGGCGCACGAAAATAGTCGCGGTTCGCCGTAAGAAGAACCGCTCGCATTAATTTGTGAGAAGTAAACCGGAAGGGACCCGTCCCGACAGGATGATCATTAAAAATGGTGTTGCCCTTTGCCTGCAAGGCTCGACTGGAAACAATAAACCCGCCAGCGTAGTCAGCAACCTTGGGAAAAAATAGCGTTGGTGACAGCGGTGGATCCATGATGATGTTGCAGGTATAGTCATCAACTTTCTCAACTGACATCCCGGCATACTCCCCCGCATAAGCCGACCGTTTTGGGTCAGCTGCTTTACTCAGGGAATAGACAACATCATCGGCAGTAAATTCATAGGATTGGGTATTGGGTCCAGCGTGGAAAAAAATCCCCTTTTTTAGCTTGAACGTCCAGATTTGCCGACCATCAACAATAAAGGGTTCGGGAATTTCTTCAGCAAGATCGGGTTCAAAATTCGGGGCATTACCGGGTTTATAACGCAACAGACCGTTGAAAACCATATCGGCCAGCATGCGGTCACTGAAACTGGCTGCCAGATGGGGATCGAGGGTTTCCAGATCCGTAGCATTGATGCCAATGCGTAACGTTACAGACTCCTGGCCACTTGCAACCAGAGACCCATGGATGTCCCCTCCGGATGGTACAACATTCGTAGGAGCAACTATGATCAGGGACAAAAAGAGGAGGAGAAAATTCAGTATTTTCAATAAAACCTCCCTAGGAGTCTGTCTGACTTTGCGGATCGTAACGAGAAATCGACTGGTCGAGGGCAGATTTTCGTAGATTTGAGAGCTAATAGCACCGCTATTTGTCGAAAATATACGGGAATATGAACTGATCAGACGGTTTCGCAGTAGATTCTTGTAATGTCCGACAGGCTCCTAGTTGAGAAAGACTGTTAGAGACCTGTACAGAGTATAGGTTATCTGCTGGAACTTGGCTATTCGGGAGAGAGCAGAGACACCAGTTTTGCTGCCGAATGCCTCTCCAGTTCGTCAATCAATTCCGGGATAAGGCACCATTTCGAGCCAAGGATATCCTCCGTCAGCAAACGGAATTTATCAACCAGTTCCGCCTTTGAATAAGGTTTGTCCGGGTCACCCTTGGCCGAAAGTAAAGGTCCCAGGTAGCTGCTGCCGTCAGTAAAATCAACTTCAACCTGCTGCAGACACTGCTCGGGGAAACGGGCTGTCAATTCCGGGTCGGCGAGCAGGCTGACTCGTTGGGACAAAGCGGAAACATCTGCCTTTTGTAAATATGCCGGCATTATCTGCTCAGGTCCGAGTCGCCCTTGGATCAAGAAGCAGCTGATCGCGTAGGGGATGCTGTAAACAGCCTCCAGAGTTGTCGTTGGATTCCGACGCGCCATAAGACCCGCTTTATCAAAGGTTCTTATCCTGATTTTGTGGATAGTTTCAAGAGGCCTGGGTTGTTTATCCAACATCTCTTTTAAACCATCAATCGCAGGATGGGCCCACCGGCAACAGGCATAGGTTTTGAAATAGGTTTTTTCAATTTCAAAGTTTGTACCCAGGTCCTCAACCAGAGGGGAATCGGCCAGGTGTGGACGCATTGCTGTAAATCCACTGGAAGCAAGCAATGCTGCAGTGTATCCAGTTTGCGCGCCCCAGGCGATTCCCTCCTTCATTTCACTAGGGAATGCGGCACTACGATCTTGGGGAGCCTGAGGAGCATAGTATTCAGCCAGGCCGATAGCGTGAACTGTCTGCTCTGATGAACAACCCAAAAGCCGTGAAACCGCAGCAGCAGCACCTGTAATCGCCCAACCCCCGGATCCTTTACGGGGACCTCCCAGGCTCCGCATGACCAGCGCAGCGCGGATGGCGATCTCATAACCGACGATGAGGGCTTCCAGCAGATTTTTGCCAGAAAGGTTCCGATGATGGGCCGTGGCAAGGGCAGCGGGTACAATTGTCGCGCCGGGGTGCCCCTGAGCCTTACGGTGGCCATCATCAATATCGAAGTATGCTGTAATATGCGCATTGAAAAAAATTGCCCAGGGAAGATCCAGTTTAAAATGGGTGCCCCAGACTGGGTCAAGGGCAGTGGGATTTTGCTTAAGAATCGTATTTACATGGTCTGATAACTTTTCGCAGCGACTTCCCGCCACCGCACAACCTATGGCATCCAGAGTGCATAATCGAGCGATGTTTCGCGTCTGTTCCGGAATTTCATCCCAAGACAAATCATGGATAAATTTTTCAAGGGTCATATATTGCCTCTTTGATCATATTTTCAAGCAATTGCAATGATCAAGACGATATTGCTTTTTCAAATCGATCGATTCTGAACGCCTCCAGTTCAAAATCGGATCGACCAGTACAGATTAAATCAGTTATCACTTTGCCAATGATTGGCGCTAGCTGATAACCATGGGCAGAAAAGCCGAATGCATGGAAAACACCTGATGCGTTTTTCCCGATATCAATAATTGGCAGACGATCTGGTGTCATCCCTTCGATACCGCCCCAGGCGCGCACAATGGTCAGATTGGCAAGAAAAGGGAAGACCGACCGGACTGTTTGTGCACTTTCCTGCATCTGCGGCCAATCGATGAGGGTCCGCTCTTCTTTCTCCAATAATATTCCACGCAGAGCCCCCCCAATGACCAAGGTTCCATTCTCCATTTGCTTGAAGGAGAGCTTACGGCTGGCATGACCAATCACTGGATCGATAAAATGTGGACACCTGGCGGTGACCATCATCGACAAAGCCTCTTTTTTCAGGGTTGTATGATCTCCAACCATTGCCGCAATTTCACCACCCCAGGCTCCCGCACAATTTACAATGATCGATGCCTTAAACTGCCTGCCGCTGGTATAAACAAGCCAATCCTCAGTTTCTTTCTCAATCGCAAGAACCTTTGTCTGCTGATGGATAGTGACACCCAGTTCCATAGCTTTGACCCGAAAAGCCTGACAGGTTAAACCTGGATCTCCATAGCCGTCGCCACGACAGATCAATGCTCCCACACCATGTGACCCCAATGCTGGAACCAGACGCCGAAGCTCCTCTGACCCGATCATTTCCTCATGGTTGTAACCCAGAGAACGAACTCGCTCAGCCCGGGCCTCAAGAAGGTTTAAATCTTCGGCAGTACCGGCAATTCTGATCTGGCCGGTGGGCCGTACACCACAGTCTGAATCCACCAGCTTTGCTATCTCTCCCCACATCTTTTTGGCGGCCAGAGATAATGGAATTTCTTCCACAGCACGATTCAGGCAACGGAGACCACCTGCCGTTGCACCGGAGGCGTGTTGCCCACAGGTGTCCTTTTCGAGAATCAGAACCCGCTTATTTTCTTGCGCCAGATGGATAGCAACCGAACAACCTTGCAGCCCACCCCCGATTATAATGACGTCAAACCCAGTACGATCACTCATCGCTATAACTCCAGATCTGCCAACTGACCCAGGGTGATTGGCTTTAATGGGGGCCTGATCTTTAAGTGTCCAACCGTTGCTGTCGGAACCTGTCGGCTATCGGCAATAACTTCTGCCAGAGTTGTGCCACACATTCGAGCCTGACAAGGGCCCATTCCACTGCGCGTGTGGGATTTAACCTGACCGGGTGAAATCGCGCCAAGGCTGACAGATTCGCGGATTTCTCCAGCGGTAATCTCCTCGCAACGACACACCAGCGTTGCATCTGAACTCGGCACCAGAGCTTGTCGACCGGGATAAAACAGCTGATCCAGGAAAGGTCGAATTGCCTTCTCCCGCTCCAACCCTTTGAGCAGCGGCTGGGCTGCTTGCTCTCTATCCTCTGCTGAAATGGCCTGCAGCCGGTGGGCAATATTAATCGCAGCAAGGTGTCCGGCATTTTCTGCTGCTTTTGCACCCCAGATACCACCACAGTCACCGGCAACAGAGACACTGCTGACGCTGGTATTGCCCCAACTATCCAAAACCGGCTTCCAATAGCGTTGGCGTTCGTACCATTGGTGTTCGCATTCCAGCAGGCGGGTAAATTGAATATTGGGAACAACTCCTTCATGCAGCAGGAATGACTTTGCCCGGATCTTATGGCTGCCACCGATAGAGTCAAAATGAATTTCTTCAGCACTATCCGTCCCTTGTATTGCTAAATTTTTAGCATTCAAAAAAATGGGAAAATCTGCTTTTTGAATCTTCCAGCGCATCGCCAACCCTTTGGTCAAATAGCCTGCGGCACGAAGCGCTTGAGGGAAAAAAGGGATCGCCTTCAGATAATTTTCGAACCGGGTCGTATCAATCATCGCGGCAATTTTCACACCGTTATCGATAAGACGGCAGGCAACCAAAAGTTGCAACGGGCCACTGCCGGCAAGAACAATCGGTCCATCGGGAACCATATCATTCACTTTAAATAGAATATCTGCAGCTGCAGAGCCCATGACTCCCGGCAAAGTCCACCCAGGAATGGGAACTGGCCGTTCCATAGCCCCGGCTGCAATCAAAAGATGCTTTGCTTTGAGCTGGTAGGCTTTTTCTTCTCTCAATATTCCAATATGACCACTTTCATCCAGGTTCCAGACCATTGTTCCCGGCAGATAGTCAGCCGCGGAGTTGCGAAAATTTCGGATCAGACCTTCTCCATAAAAATAATCCTCACCAAGCGCAAATCGATTTTCTGGGCGGGCATTTTCAAGCGAGTGGTAAATTTGACCGCCCAAATCTTTCTGCTCATCAACAACCAGAACGGAAAGACCAAAAGAGCCTGCTGTAACCGCAGCAGCCATCCCGGCCGGACCAGCACCGATAACAATAAGATCATACGTTTTTTTCATCGACTAAACCTCTGGCTCCATACTGCCGATTGACTTTCATTCCTTCACGGACTTCCACCATACAGGCTTGGCGATTGGGAACCCCGTCAATCTCCATCAGACACTCAAAACAAATTCCCATTTGACAATAGGGCGCTCTATGGGCGCCACTGATAGCTGTTGTCCGGGTGTATTCTGCCCCTGCCGCCAGGATTGCAGCGGCAACAGTTTCCCCAGCACAAACCTCAAGAGTATTTCCTTCAAAATCTATAGTGAGCATTTTTTGCTGCTGCTCAATGTGCAGTCTCTTTAACATCGAATCTCCTTGCACTGAACGCTTGAAAATTATTGGGTTCCGTGTCCTCAACTATCCAATCAACAATATGACCTTGATGCATCGGTGCCAAAGATACACCGCTGTGGGACGTTACAGCATAGGCACCCGGGCAGGAATCTGATTGCTGGTAAATGGGGAGGCCGTCTGGAGAGAGTACTCGGAGTGATGACCAGCCCCGCACAATTCTTAACCTGGAAAGTTGCGGAAAGGCATCAACAACGCGCTGGGACATCTGCTTCATAAGAGCTGTATCCATATCGGTATTAAAACCGACATTACGATGTGAAAGTCCGACCACAAAGCTCCCTTCAAGGGTTTGCTGTATTCCACTGATTGGTATCGATAAACAGGGCTGGACACGCTCTGTAACCAACAGTTGTCCCTGCTGAGGAGCAACTGGAATCTGCATCCCCAGCATAGTTGCCAGAGGTGTTATCCCGTGACCCGCCGCCAAAATAATTTTAGTGGAAGAATATGACCCCAGGGAAGTCGTTGCGATAAAACTATCATTTTTATGGCGAAGATTAACCACCGTCATCCCCGGCAAGAAAGTTCCACCTGAGCGCTTGATCCCGATATGCAGCGCTTTAAGTAGCGCAAGAGGATTCAGGTAGCCATCGTGAGGGGAATAAGAACCACCACATATTTTGGAACCTAAAGAGAGCTGGGGAATCATTGCTTGAATTTTTTGCCGATCGATCATTTCACAATCGTAGCTTCCGCTTCGCGATTCACGGGCTAATCGTTCGATTATTTTGACCCTTTTGTCATACTCTGATTCATCATGGCAAAGGGTCAATCCTCCCGGCTTGCGGTAGGCTATATCTACTCCCGTTTCCTCCAGCAGCCGCTGCGCATAGTCTGGATATAAAGAAGCTGTTTCGTAGCACCACTCTGCGTAATCTGGAGCTCCCTGACCTTTTCCCTGAACCCAGACCAACCCAAAATTTCCCAAAGAGGCACGATACGCTTCTCCCCCGCCATCCAGAATCGCAACAGAATATCCTCTACTTCCAATCCCATATGCGATTGCCGAGCCAATGACCCCACCACCGACAATGATAAAATCAAAATGCTCCATTTGGACTTTCCTGATCCCCTCCCGAGAACCTACTTTGCTGCAATGACAGACATCTCAACCAAAAGTTCCGGGCGTGCCATTCTTGCTTCCACACAAGCACGAGCCGGTGGAGCTCCGGGTGTTACCCAAGCATCCCAGACTTCATTCATTTCTTTGAACAGATCCATATCAGCCAAGTAGATGGTGACCGACAGCAAACGGGTCTTATCCGAGTCAACAGAGTGCAAAAGTTCTTCAATCTTTTCCAGGGTGGTCGCAGTCTGCCCTTTGATGTCAGCCGTGTCATCTTTGGCGACCTGGCCACAGAGATAAATAGTCTTTTCGTGGACAACCACCCGGCTCATTCGATCGGTGGTCTGATAACGGCTAATAGACATCTAACTTGTCCTTTCTTTGGCACCCTTCTCTTGGGAATATAAGTGGCAGGCGACTGTTCTCTCGGTACCTATGGAGATTGAAGAAGGGTACTGCTTTTTACAAATATCCATCACCTGTGGACAGCGCGGGTGAAAATGACAACCCGTCGGTGGATCCAGAGGCGAAGGAACTTCACCTTCCATACGCAACATTTTTCTGCTCAAGGTTGGATCCGGAATCGGGGAAGCTCCCCGCAGAACCTTGCTATACGGATGCAGAGGGTCGTCAAATACCTGCTGCACCGGACCTTGTTCGACTATCTTGCCGAGATACATAACCGCAACTCTGGTACAGAAGTAACGAACCACCGCCAGGTCGTGAGAAATGAACAGAAAACTCAGATTGTGGGTTTTCTGTAGCCCTTGCATCAAAGCAAGAACCTGTGACTGGATCGAAACATCAAGTGCCGAAACCGGTTCGTCAGCGACAATCAGCTCTGGTTCAAACAACAGTGCCCGGGCGATGCCAATCCGCTGTTTCTGCCCACCGCTGAATTCATGCGGGTATTTATTGGCCGCATCAGAGTGGAGACCAACCTCTTCGAGCAGGGCAAAAACCCGTTCCCGGATCTGTTCTTTGGTTCCGAGGTGATGAACATACAGAGGTTCAGCAAGTATCTTGCCAATCGTCTGCCGAGGATTCAAGGCAGAATAAGGATCCTGAAAAATAATCTGCATTTTACGCCGCATTTTGAGCAACTGCTGTTTGTCCATTTCCAGGACATTCTGACCGGACAAAAAAACTTTTCCGCCATGCGGCTCCACTAAACGCAAGATACTGCGACCAATTGTCGATTTTCCACAGCCCGATTCTCCGACCAAACCAAAGGATTCCCCTCGATTGACATAAAAACTGACCTCATCGACGGCTCGTACCGTATGGGTAACAGGGTTTGGAAAACCTTTTTTTATGGTGAAAAAGGTTTGTAATCCATCGACCTTGAGAAGCTCTTCACTCATGCTTGGGATTCCCCACTTGAAGTCGTTTGCCCACCACGCACCCAGCAACGAACACTGTGGTTGCCAGCCGCATTGATGGCTGCCAGTTCGGGCATCTGTTGTTCACAGATAGCTATTTTATAGGTGCACCTTTCCGCAAAGCGGCAGCCTTTCGGCATACAATCGATGGAGGGAACCATTCCTGGAATCGAATTCAACTCGTTGATGTCCCGATCAAGTCTGGGGACAGATTTCAGCAAGGCCTCCGTATAAGGATGCACCGGATTGGCAAAGAGATCTTCCACGGGAGCAACTTCGGCCAGATATCCACCATACATAACGGCTACCCGATCTGCGACCCGGGCAACTACACCCATATCGTGAGTGATGAAGATCATCGACATCTTCAGCTCCCGTTTGAGATCATCGAGCAGGGCCAGAACCTGGGCCTGAATGGTGACATCCAGAGCCGTCGTCGGCTCATCCGCCAACATGATTTCTGGCCTACCGGCCAACGCCATGGCGATCATAACGCGCTGGCGCATCCCCCCTGAAAGGTGATGTGGATAATCATTCAAACGGGTCGCAGCAGCAGGAATCTTAACTTGGTCGAGCAGTTCCAAAGCGCCCTTCAAGGCTTTCTTTCGACTCATCCCATTATGATAGTAGAGAACTTCAGCAATCTGCTGGCCGACCGTCAAGGCAGGGTTCAGAGAGGTCATTGGCTCCTGAAAAATCATCGCCAATTTGCTGCCTCGCAGAGATCGCATCTCTGCCTCTGGCAATCCAACCAGATCTTTACCATGAAACAAAACATGTCCCCGATCGATCCGGGAGCCGGGTTTGGGAAGAAGGTTCATAATACTGTAGGCGGTGACACTTTTGCCACAACCAGACTCCCCCACCAGGGCCAGCGTTTCGTTACTGTTGAGGGTAAAAGAAAGATCCTCAATAGCCGAGAACCAGCCGTTTTGCAGATGGAATGAGGTTGTCAGGTTGTCGACAACAAGAAGCTTTTCTTCCATAACAACAGTGTCCTTAAGAATTCCTGAGTTTTGGATCGATGGCATCTCTCAGCCCATCGCCAAGCATATTGAACGCGAGAACCGTGATCAGAATGAAGATACCCGGATAAACTGAAACCCAAGGGTCAGAAAGGATATTCTGAAACCCTTCCCGGATCATCCCGCCCCAAGTCGGCGTTGGTGGTTTGACCCCCAGGCCAATAAAACTGAGTGAGGCTTCAATCCTGACCGCTGTTGCCACCCAGAGCGAACCCATAACAATAAGTTCTCCCAGGATATTGGGGAAAATATGCCCGGCCATGATCCGTAGTTCCGAAAAACCCATCGCTCGACCTGCTTCGATAAAATCACGATTTTTTATCGAGAGAGTCGGTGCCCGGGCGATACGCGCAAAGCGTGGAGCAACCGTCAAGGCTATAGCAATGGTCAGGTTGACCAGATTGGGGCCAAGCACCGCAACCACCATCAAACCCATCAGCAAGGTAGGGATGGCCATAAATACATCCATGACACCCATAATCAGGTAATCCCAGTATTTGCCCTTATAACCAGCCAGGATTCCAAGCACTGTCCCCACGGTCATCCCCATTAGGACTGAAATGGTTCCAACAGAAAGAGAAATACGTGCCCCCCAGAGAATTCGCGAGAGGATATCCCGACCAAAGTGGTCGGTTCCCAGCCAGTGCGCAGCAGATGCCGGACTAAGGCGGTGGAGAATGTCTTGATCAATGGGATCGTATGGCGAAATCCATGGAGCAAAAACCGCCAAGGTCACCATAAACAACAACAGCACCAAACCAAACCAGGAGGTTTTATTGCAGTTAAAAACCCGGATGAGGTCACTGATCGAACGGCGTAGGCCGCCGGCTTTTGGAAAGAGGCTCATTGGTGTTTCACCCTCGGGTCGACCAGGCCATAGGTTAAGTCGGTAATCAGATTCACAATCACGATGATAAAAGCATAGACAACCATGACCCCCTGCAGCATCGTATAATCACGCTCGCTTAGAGCATCCAGAATCAATTTACCAAGCCCGGGACGATTGAACACAATCTCGGTAAGAACCGAATTACCGATCAGGACCCCAAGATAGAGACCGATAACCGTCACAATCGGGATCAGGGCATTTTTGAGAGCATGCCGGGTTATCACGACAAGACGTGGTACCCCTTTGGCTTTGGCCGTGCGAACATAATCTTCGCGCAAAACTTCCAACATTGAGGAACGGGTCGAACGGGTAATATAGGCCACCATAATCAGCCCAAGGTTGACCGCCGGCAGAACCAGGTGCCTGAAACGCTGGCCATAGTCGGACAGATCGGGATCACTGATAACCGGAAACAGGTTGAATTGGATTGAAAAGACAAGAATCAAAAGAATTGCTGAGTAAAAAGCCGGGAAGGACAGACCCAAGAGCGAAAAAACCCGGATGATATAATCGGTCACAGAATTGCGATAAACGGCAGTCAGTACCCCTAACGGCACACCAAAAACTATACCGATCAAAACCCCGGCAATTGTCAAATCAACGGTATAGGGAAGAACCGTCATGACTTCGTCCAGAACAGCTCTACCACTGAGCAGGGAGGTTCCCAGATCACCGCGAAAAACACCGGACAGAAAGGTGAAGTACTGTTCGATCAGGGGAACATCCAGACCCATTTTGGTTCGCAGCGCTGCAAGGGCCTCCGCCGAGGCCTGGTCACCAAGGACGACCATCGCCGGATCACCGGGAACGATCCGGATGATGATGAAAACCAGCGTCAATACCGCAACTAAAATGGGAATCGACATCCCCAGACGCTTGAGAACATATTTCAGCATGAATGCTCCTAGTTTCTGTTCCGGTCACCTGCTGGAAAAGTAAAGCGGTTTCCGAATGAGAAGTCTATCCATCCGGAAACCGCTTCTTCTGCACTTTAGATTATTTCAACGTGGTCATTTCGTTGAGGATCGGACCATTACTGAGTGAGTTTTCCATTTTAAAGCCATAGTCCAGATTGGCTTTACGCGCCCAGACAATCAGCTGCTCAAAAACTGGCACGCTGCAGGATTGCTTGAGTATTTTTTGCTGGGCAATTTTCCAGAGTGCCAACTGTCGGTTCGGATCAGCCTCAGAACGAGCCGTATTGATTTCGACATCAGCGACATCGCAGTGACTGAAGTTGGTAATCCCGGTCGGGGTGCCAACAATGCTATCGGAAAGATAGAATTGGGTCAGATAGGAATCAGCAACCGGGAAACGCGCTGCACCATAGAGTACCAAGTCGCTGGCATCTTGGCGGATCAGCTTGTGGAAAGCAGAATGCTCAACCACTTCAAGATCGAGGATGATACCGGCTTTACGTAACTGCGCCTGCAGAATTTCCATCGGGACACGCAGTGACGCCACCTTAGTAATAATAACCTTGAGGGTGATACCATCAGGATATCCGGCATCCTTCAGAAGTGCTTTAGCCTTGGCGATATCATGTGGATAACGTGGAACATCGGAGCTGTAACCAAGATAGCCCTGGGGAACGACAGAGACAGAGCGCTGGGCGACATCACTGCCGACAAAGAGAACCATTTCATCACGATTCACGGCATGGGCAATCGCCTGGCGGACACGGATATCTTTTAGTGGGCCCTTGGAAGCATTCATGTGGAGAGTACGCAACTCACCAAGACCAATGATATCAACTTTTACCCCTTTTTGCTTGCGTACCCGCTCAACCCAACGCTGCTCGCGAGTGCCATAGATCAGGTCAAGTTCACCATTTTTAAAAGCAAGCTCACGACTCGCCTCATCTGGCAAGTAGCGATAAATAATCTTGTCAATTTTGGGAGCACCACGGAAGTAATCTTTGTTAGCAACCAGAGTGACCTGCCGCTTGGACTGATACTCCGAGAAAGCAAAAGGCCCGGTTCCAATCGGATTGGTTTTGAAATTATCACCCAGCTTTTCAACCGCTTTTTTACTGACGATATAGCCACCATGGTAGTTCGTCACCATACCGAGAAGAGAGGGTATTGGTTTGGCGAGAACAATCTTGACCGTGTATTTATCCGGGGCGGTTATACTGGCAAAGTCCGCATACCCTTTATAGGCGGTAGAAGTCTCTTTTTTGCTTGCACGGTTCAACGAAAAGACCACATCTGCTGAGGTTAATTCACCGTAGCCGGAATGGAACTGAACCCCTTTACGCAATTTGAACGTCCAGGTCAAACCATCGTCACTGCTCGTCCAGCTTTTTGCCAGATCTGCTTCCATTTGGCTCAAATCGGCATTACCTGGCTTAAATCGAACCAGTCCATTGAAGATCCAGGGGAAAAGGATCTTATCTTGGGATTTTGTAGAAACGTGAGGATCCAGTTGGTTGGCATCATTACTCAACGTTCCAATTTTCAAAGTTGTTTCAGCAAATACCGGGGAACTGAAAGATAAACCACAAACAATTATGGTCGCCAAAAAAATACAAAACAGACCTTTCCTTTGCCTCATAACATCGTCTCCTTTTAAAAAATTTATGCTTCTCTTCATGCTTCGAACCAACCCGCGAAATAAAAAGCCTAGCAAAACAGTGTTCTAAACTTACACCAAAGGGGAAACTATCTAGTTTGAGAGGATGCCACAACAATGCCAACACGTAAATCCGTACAAATACCAATAAACTCATAGGCATAAGTACCCATAGAGCGAAGATATTTAATTAAAATATTTTTTTATTCGCCGGGAGATTGGTTATGATTTTATTTGAATTTATCAGTGCTTTCTATCTACCAAAGCTTAATTTTAACATGGCGTTTTATTGATGAGGGATTTAACGCTCTACGAAGCTAGCCATTGAGTTGATCGGTTAACAGCATTCTTAAACTTTTCAAGCTGTTGATGACTCTCCTTCTGGGGCCGATAGCGTTGCACTGAAGCAGGCATCAGAAAATGATCATTGTGGCACCCTGCTGCAAGTTGGGCCGTTCCGAATGCGGTTAATTCGGTGGATGGTGGGACGACAACCTGGCGACTCAGGGCGTCTGCCAAAAATTGACAAAAATAGGGGTTTGCTGCCAGCCCTCCATCAATGGAAATTTCATCCTTGATGGTAATGAGTTGATTCATACTGGTAATCACTTCAACCGCCCGGAATGCAATACCCTCTAAAATGGATTGGACTAAATCTAAAGGTTGAGTATCCAGTGAGAGACCAATCCATAACCCTCCAGCGGTTTTATCCCAATGTGGACAACCCAGACCGGATAAAGCGGGGACAAAAACCAGATTTTTTTCGATAGCACTGGTGTTTTTGAATTGATGAATCTGGTCATAGGTTTTAAATAGACCCAGAGACTTCGCCCAATTGATTGCCGCCCCGGCAGAAAATACTCCGCCATCCAGAGCGTATACCGGTTTCTGCCCCTTTAACTGCCATGCTACGGTTGGCAATAACCCCTGTCTGGCTGATTGGTAGGGGGTCTCTCCGGTGACCACCAATGCGAATGCACCGGTCCCAAAAGTTATTTTGACATCACCCGGAGCTTTACAGCCGTGACCATACAACGCTGCTTGTTGATCAACAATGCTGGCCGTCACTGGAATGCGTCGGCCATTTGAGACAATCGAACCAAAATCACCCGTTGTTGTGACAATTTCGGGTAATGCTTCTATTGGCACACCGAAGAGATCACAGAGTTCATCATCCCACTTACCGGTCTGCAGATTCATCAATGAGGTTCTGGATGCCGTACTTATGTCGGTCACAAATCGACCTGTCAGTCGATCCAGGAAAAAAGCATCCGTTGTCCCCAATCGCAGTTTACCATGGCAAAGGAGCTCTTTAGCTTTGGGAATGTTGTCAACAATCCAGGCAAGCTTGGTGGCAGAAAAATAGGAATCTAACGGCAAACCGGCCTTTTCCAGAACCTTTTCCTGAAGATTTTGGGATTTAAGTTTATCGATAGTGGGGTGGGTTCGATTATCCTGCCAGACAATGACAGGTGATATCGCTCGTTTAGAATCTGCATCCCAGGCCAGACAGCTTTCCCCCTGATTACCAATGCCGATAGCCGATATGTCATGACAGCTATCAATACAGAGCTGGATATTTTGAATTAATTCTTCAGCGTCATGCTCAACCCGGCCCGGTTCAGGATAAAATTGCTGATGTTCAATCGCCTTGACTATCCTACCGGTACCTGAGCTATCGACCACCAACGCACGGGTGCTGGTAGTCCCTTGATCAATTGCGAGTATTGCCATTTAAATTATCCAATAGCTTTTTTGGTTCAGACATATAGCCATTTACCGACCTCTAAATTATACCCGGAGGTTTGTATACCAACAGCTCCATTCCTACATCAGTGAGATGAATATAGCAATATTCTTTAAGGCTCTCTCCAGGAAGCCCGGTTTTCAATGCAGATGTGGATTCCGGGTGAAGATGTTTCTTGCACTAGAAAATAAAACTGTGTTATGTAACTTATGAACAATCGGTAGTCACTCAATGGCGAGAGACATGGCAAAGGTGCTTGTACTGAGAAATATTTATTTCTTTTGCAGGCATTTTTTTATTTTAGCTCAGGAGTGAATAGTTTGATCGTTCGGGCAATGTCAATATGCTAGTCCGTTCCACAAAGGATCAAGCGTGGACAACTGTATCTGGGAAAGGTTCCTTTTCTTTGGTTTGTGTTCGAACCCATTGTTTTAAATCCAGCAACTAACACACGGAGCGATTCTCCCTTTTTAGTTGAATTAAGACGAGAGGAATATAATTTCAATGCCAAAATTTATAATTCTTTATGTCAAATACGTTGATGCCGTCTCCATCAAGATTGGTCGGGCGGCAATGTATTTAATCTTTGTTATGATCGGGGTTTTGCTGCTGGGCTCAATTACCCGAAACATTCTAAATATGCCTCTTTCCTGGACGGTGGAAATGGCTCAGTTTATCATCACCGCTTATTACATTGCTGGCGGGGCTTACTCAATGATCTTGAGAGAGCATGTGCGAATGGACTTGCTCTACGAACGATTTTCAGTAAAAAATCGGGCCAGAGTCGATGTTGTCACGACCTTCTTTCTCCTGTTTTATCTTTGCATAATGCTGTTTGGATCGGTTTCCAGTACCATGTATGCCATTGAGTATGGACAGCGAAACTTTTCTCAATGGAATCCTTCGATGATACCCATCAAACTGATTATGGTCGCAGGTATTTTTTTGATGATCCTGGAATCTATATCATTTTTCTTTAAGGACCTGGCAATAGCAACAGGAAGAAAAATCTCATGAGTTATGAATTAATTGCCCTGACGATGTTTGGGGGGATGTTGCTTTTGATGTTGACGGGGCAGCGTGTTTTTGCCGCAATTGGTTTTATTTCAGCAGCAGCAGCCCTGCTGCTCTACGGTAATGGTGCTATTGAAATGCCATTTAATGCAGCATTTAAGCTGTTTAACTGGTATCCAATGCTGACTCTGCCCCTGTTTGTTTACATGGGCTATGTCCTCTCTGAATCGGGCATAGCTGATGATCTTTATACGATGTTTCATGTCTGGTTTGGTAATATTCATGGAGG
>JAGGWI010000198.1 GCA_021157505.1 Desulfuromusa sp.
AGCACATGCGGGAAGATACTCGGTCTGGACCGCAACCAGATTGTAGTTCCCCGGTTCAAGGAATAGCATATATTCATCGTTTTCGTCCGCTACGGTTCCCGCCTTGATGACAACCTGTTCGTCTACCATAGGGTTTGCTGGGTCAGTGACCTGGGCAGTCACCAGCGCAGTTCCTACCAGTGGGTTCTCTGCGTCCAGAACCGTTCCGGAGATCAGTGAATAGTTGGCAGTATCGAGAACCTTAACCGTCGGCTTAAGTAGATATTTTCCACTTGAACCGGCCTTGACCACTGAGCGCATAGCGTCAAAGTCGAGAATTAATTCAGTGGTCTCATTTTCATTAATATCGAAACCATTGACAATTTTAAGACCGGTGTTCGTACCACTTGGCACCTTCAATTTATGAGACGTATCATCCTGATCAATGATGTAGTTGGCAAAAGGATGAAGGCTATCAAACATATTGAGGCCGTTTTCCTCCGCAGTTTCACCGATAATCAGCCGCATCTGTGTATAGTGTCCGGCAGCCAGAGGGGTGATGCCAAGGGTTTCGCGAACCCCGTTGACCAGTTCCAGAAGATTGTAGGTTTTATCGGGGTTGGCCACGGTTTCCCAGGTGTCGCTGCCATCATGGTGAACTTCTACGCGGGCGATCGTCACGTAGACAGCCTGATATTCATCCGTTGAACTGTCGGTCAAGGAGGTTGACAAAGTTCCCTGACCTGTTTGTGAGTCGCCTCCTGAATTGTCACCGCCACACGCAGTCAGGCAGAATCCAACCAAAGAAATAAGCAGGAGGATATTGAGCTTTCTCAGTATTTTATGTTTCATAGTATGTCTTCCAACAATGTGAGTTACAAATTTCGCCGATCGATCACTCGAACAGCTTTTCCCTCGTGGCGTTTGATAGTTTGAGGTTCTACCAGCTTAACTTTTGCGCTGACACCCAGAACGGTAGCTAAGCGTTTCTCGGCCTGATTGACAAATTCGCGCTGTTGCTTCATTTCATCAAAAAAGATGTGTTCGTTGACCTCAACCTGGACCTCCAGTGAATCCATATTGTTCATCCGCTCAACAATCAACTGGTAATGGGGCTCACAACCTTCAATCTGAAACAACACTTCCTCAATTTGTGTCGGGAAAACATTGACCCCTTTGATAATCAACATATCATCGGTTCGGCCCCGGGTTTTTTCCATTCTTGCCAGGGTGCGGCCACAATCACAAGCAGCATAATCTAACCGGGTGATGTCACGGGTGCGATAGCGGATCATCGGGAACGCCTGCTTGGTCAAGCTGGTCAGTACCAGTTCCCCCACAGAGCCCTCCGGTAACACTACTCCCGTATCCGGATCAATAATTTCCGCAAGAAAATGATCTTCTGCCAGATGCATCCCCTGCTTATAGAGGCATTCTCCGGCAACTCCGGGACCCATAATTTCAGATAAGCCATAGTTGTCGGTCGCAATAATACCCAGCCGCTGTTCTAACTCCAGCCGCATCTGTTCACTCCACGGTTCAGCCCCGAACAAACCGACCTTTAAGGCCAGGGAGCTTGGATCTATCCCCTGCTGTTCCATCCGATCCGCCAGAGTCAAACCATAGGACGGAGTGCAAACCAGAGCAGATGAACGATAATCCTGCATGATCATCAATTGTTTGTCAGTATTGCCCCCGGACATGGGGATCACCGATGCGCCAATTGCTTCAGAGCCATAATGGAGCCCAAAAGCACCGGTAAACAGACCATAACCAAAAGCGATGTGAACAATATCCTCTTCAGTCACTCCGGCTGCGGTCATAAAACGGGCAACCAATTCGGTCCAGGTTTTAATATCATCTTTGGTGTAGCCAACAACCGTTGGTTTACCGGTCGTTCCGGATGAGGAATGGATTCTGACCACCTCACGCATCGGCACGGCAAACATCCCGTAGGGATAATTAACCCGTAAGTCCTCTTTGGTTGTGAACGGTAGATGGTGTAAATCTTCCAGAGAGTGTAGATCACCAGGCTTGAAACCCGAATCTTTAAATTTGGCCTGATAGCAGGGGACTTTATTTGCAACCAGAGATAAAGTCTCTTGCAAACGTTTTAGTTGCAGTTGACGGATCTCTTCTCTGGGGAGAGTTTCAGCAGCACGATTCCAGATATTGACCGGAGAGTTCATAATATAATACTAAGCCTTAATCTTCTTGTTTAAATACCTAGAGTTAACACCTTGATAATACAGAGGAGCCTGATTTTATTTTTCACCGAACCAGGGGACTGAATTTTTTTTCGAGGTTCTTTTCGAAAATCATTCTGTCCCCGATATTGAAACGGTGAAAAATTTAATCTGTCTTCCGATTGACTATATCGAGGTAATTCTCTCACTGGGCAATATTTTAATACCGTGAGTTGAAAGGGCGGAAATAGCCTCGTCAACATTATCAAAACGGAAAATAATGATCGCATTATTGCCAGCCCGCTCGGCAAAAGCATACATATATTCAACATTAACATTATGCTGATCAAGAATTTGTAACAGGGATGTCAGTCCACCCGGGGAATCCGGCACTTCAATACCGATGACATCAGTTATACTCACGGTAAAGCGTTGCTCCCGCAAAACTTTAAGCGCTTTGCCACTATCATTAACTATCAGTCGTAAAATACCAAAATCAGAGGTATCCGCTAATGATAATGCCCGGATATTAATCCCGGATTCAGCCAGAACTCCGGTGACCTCTGCCAGTCGCCCCGATTTATTTTCGATAAAAATCGAAATCTGTTCAATCTTCATGTCTGCCTCCTCAGGATTCTTGTTGACGGTTATCAATCACTCGCTTGGCTTTCCCTTCGCTGCGGGTGATTGTTTTTGGTTCAACCAGCCGTATCTTACAGGTTACACCTAGTAAGTCCTTGATATCTTTTCTGATTTTATTCGAAAGGCCCTGTAGAACCTTAATTTCATCCGAAAAAGTTTGTTCGTTAACTTCAACCTGAACTTCCAGCGTGTCCAGATTGCCATCCCGATCAACGATCAGTTGATAATGGGGCTCAACGCCGTCAACATTGAAGAGAACCGATTCAATCTGGCTTGGGAATACATTGACCCCCCGGATGATCAACATATCATCACTGCGGCCACTCAAACGTTCAATCCGGGCATGGGTCCGGCCGCAGATACAGGGCTCCTTGAACAGGCGGGTAATATCGCGGGTGCGATAGCGGATCAGTGGAATTCCTTCTTTGGTGATGGTGGTAATGACCAGTTCACCTTTTTCACCATCGGGTAACACTTCACCTGTTTCAGGGTTAATAATTTCCGGGATAAAGTGATCCTCCCAGATATGCAGCCCGTTTTGTGCTTCAATACATTCGATCCCGACACCCGGACCGAGAATTTCAGATAAACCATAGATATCAATTGCCTTGATGTTGAGTTTCGCTTCAATTTCCTGGCGCATTCTTTCGCTCCAGGGTTCCGCACCGAATATACCCACCTTCAGCTTTAACTTGCGGATATCAATCCCCTCCTCTGCCGCTACCTCAGCCAGATATAAACTATAGGAAGGAGTGCAGGTAAGCACCGTTGATCCAAAATCCTGCATAATCATCAGTTGCTTTTTAGTATTGCCACCCGACATGGGGATCACCGATGCGCCAACCCGCTCGGCACCATAATGTGCCCCCAGACCACCGGTAAACAGACCATAACCGTAGGCATTATGGATGATATCCCCCTGATTGGTTCCTGCCGCAACAAAAGATCGCGCCATCAATTCGGTCCAGTTGTCAATATCGCGGCGCGTGTAGCCCACCACTGTCGGCTTGCCGGTGGTCCCCGAAGAAGCATGAATCCGCACAATCTGTTCCAGTGGAACCGCAAACAAACCGTAGGGGTAACTGTCGCGCATATCCTGTTTCAGGGTGAATGGCAGGTTCTGTAGATCATTGAGGCTTTTGATATCGGCAGGTTTGATTCCCGCCCTGTTGAAGGAATCGCGGTAGAACGGAACGGTGGCATAAACTTTCTCGAGGGTCTGTTGTAACCGCTTTAATTGTAATGATTCGATCGCTTCGCGCGGTAAGGTTTCAAAATCGTCATTCCAGATCATTGCGATATCTCCCCACAGCCCAATTCAAAGGCTTTCATATTGACATCCAGAAGACGTGGTGGAATCAGTTTCTGTAACGCTTCAAGCCATAAGCCGCGCTCAAAGTCCAAAACATTCGACAGAGCACCAAGCAGGACCGTATTCACAGTTTTTGCGTTACCTGCTGCAAGGGCCAGACCGAGACCATCAATAACGACTGACAGCGGAAATTGCTGACAGATCTTCTGTTCCAGATTTTTCGGGTAGGCTTGTGCTCCACGGGCAACTCCCGGTGGAGAAATCTGCCAGTTACTGCCGATAACCCGTCCAGTTTTACGTAATAACGGCAGATAGCGACAGGTTTCCAACAGTTCAAAGCTGAACAGAATATCAACGTCCCCTTCCGGGATGATGGAGGAGTAAACTTTCTCCCCATAACGAACGTGGGAAACCACGCTGCCACCGCGCTGTGACATGCCGTGAATCTCATTCTTTTTGACATCCAGACCTGCCAGCAGCATCACTTCCGAGATCACTTCGCTTGCCAGCAGAATCCCCTGCCCACCAACCCCGGCCAGTAAGATATTATTTACTTTACTCATGACTTATCACCATATTGCTGAAAGGCATCAAATCCACAGGTCTGCATACAAACCTTGCAGCCAGTACAAATAATTTTATCAACCACCGCTTTTTTCTTTTCACTGTCCCAAACAATTGCCGGACAGCCAATCTGGAGGCATGCCTTGCAACCGGTACATTTATCGTGATCGACAAACAGCGGTGGGCGTGGAATCTCGTTGTCACGCGGAACCAGCATACAGGGACGGGTGGTTATAATCACCGAAACTTCAGGACGAGCCATTTCTGCACGAATCACCTTGCCGGTCATCGCCAGGTCATAGGGGTCAAGGATGGTGACATGCTTGACGCCAACGGCGCGGCAGAGCTGTTCCATATCAACCCGGGGCGCTTCCAGCTGATTCAGCAGATAACCTGAGGTCGGGTTTTCCTGCCGACCAGTCATGGCAGTGATGCGATTATCGAGAATAATCAGGGTGGCCGTCGATTTATTGTAAACCATATCCATCAGGCCGTTAATTCCGGTATGGAGGAAAGTTGAATCACCAATCACGGCAACAACTTTACGCCGCTCCTGTTCCGGTAAAACTTTACAGATGCCCGTCGCAATACCGACGCTGGCACCCATACAGATGCAGGTATCCATAGCCGAAAGGGGGGGCATGAAACCCAATGTGTAACAGCCGATATCACCGCTGACAAAAGCTTTTGCCTTTTTCAGCTCGGCGAAAACTCCGCGGTGAGGGCAACCGGGACACATACTTGGTGGTCGTTGGGGAATATCCGCTGAGGTATCTTCTGTCGGGATCTTTTGACCAAACAGCTGTTGTTTAATCCGACCCGGTGTCAACTCACCACAAATGGAGAGTTTATCTTTGCCGATAACATTAATCCCCATGGCCCGGACCTGTTCTTCGATAAACGGATCGAGCTCCTCAATCACATAGAGAGTCTTATACTGTGAGGCAAACTCACGGATCAGCTGTTTTGGCAGCGGATAGACCATCCCCAGTTTCAGGATGTCTGCATCGGGCATGGTCTCTTTTACGTATTGATAGGAGACCCCGGAAGTGATGACGCCAACCTCCCCTGCCCCTTTTTCCACCTGGTTAAAGGGTTGCTGGCAACCCCACTGTTCCATATCCAGAATGCGCTGTTCAACAATCTGGTGCCGCTTACGGGCATTTCCCGGCAACATCACCAGCTTGGCCGGGTCACGTTCCAATTTTGGCTCGGGAATGTCAGTAACTCGCTCACCCAGGAAGACCGCAGACTTGGAGTGGGAAATTCGGGTGGTACTGCGTAAAAAGACCGGGGTGTCAAACTGCTCACTGATCTCGAAGGCGAGTTTGGTGTAATCAAGCGCTTCCTGACTGTCGGCAGGTTCCAGCATCGGAACTTTGGCAAACTTGGCAAAATTGCGATTATCCTGTTCATTCTGTGAAGAATGAAGTTCCGGATCATCGGCCGTGACCAGAACCAGACCACCACGCACTCCGGTATAGGAGAGGGTAAAGAGGGGATCAGCGGCAACATTGACGCCAACATGCTTCATGGTGACAAGAGTTCTGGCACCACCAAAACTGGCACCGATACCGACCTCCAGAGCAACTTTCTCATTCGGTGCCCAAGAGGCATCAATTTCCTCATATTGGGTGATATTTTCAAGTATTTCAGTACTGGGAGTTCCAGGATAGGCGCAAGCAACCAGCGCCCCGGCCTCATAGGTACCACGGGCAATCGCTTCGTTGCCGGAGAGTAAAACTTTCTTCATAATGACCCTTGGATAGAGATAGAAATAATGAGTTTAAGGTACAGGATAAAATAAACAACCGGGATAATAGGCAATTGCTAGGAACCTGTCAATCGGAGCATAACACCTTCCAGTAAGCCACAATCAGAAACTTTAACCTTTGAAAACTGAAACTGTTGCATCAGGGTTAATAGAATCTGCAAACCGGGAAGAATCAAATCCCCACGCCCTTTTTCCATCCCCGGCAGCGCTTCTCTTTCCGACACCGAAAGAAGTTCCATCTTTTGTTGAAGACTAGATAACCAACCCACTGATAATTCGTAATTATTTATCAATTCAGGATTGTATCTTTGCAGCTGAAGATGGATTGCCGCCAGGGTGGTGATAGTACCGGCAGTCCCGATGAACTGATAATCCAACCCCGCTAGATCGAGCTGCTGCAGCTGCTGAGTGAATTGTAAAATAATGGTATCAATGGGTTGTTGCCTCTTACTGGCTGAAGAATAGTCCTCACAAAGGGTCACGACACCAAAGGGATAACTTTTCTGTAAACGAATTTCCCCAGCCACAATAGAGACCAGTTCGACACTGCCACCGCCGATATCGATAACTATTGCGTTATCAGGAGTTGGATCAATCACCGACAAAACCCCCCGAGTTGTCAGCAGCGCCTCCTCTTCCCCCGCAATCACTTCAACCTTCAGACCGGTTGCAGCAACAACCCGAGCGATGAAAGTGTGACGATTATTGGCCTTACGTAAGGCTGCAGTCGCAACAGCACGAACGTGGGAAACATCCGCTGCGGCAATAATTTTCTGATAGGACTGCAGAGTTTTGAGAGCTCTCTCCATTGCTGCTGCCGCTAAGCCAGTTTGCACAGAAAAATTCCCCGCCAGTCGGGTCACCTCGCGATGATAGCTATAGGGGGAAATAATTCCATTGCGGCACTCACCCAGAAGCATCCTGATGGTATTACTGCCAACATCAATCACTGCGTGCATCTACTTTTCTCCGACGATTGCTTCAGAAATATCATAGGTCAGCTGACCAATATTTTCGTAATTATGGAGGATATCAATAAAAACCAAACCGGGTTGAACCGCACATTCCCCGGTATGCAGACGTTTTATATGGTTCTTTTTCAGATTCTCATTCAGGGACTCAATAGCATCTTCATATTCAATCGCCTTGGCGCTGATAGTTCTATCCTCATTTTCCAGAGCATTAAAAACAAATTGCAGAAATTCACACGTTGTTTCCGCGATATGACCCACTTCATTTTCACCCAGATGAGAAAAAACAATCTTTTCTTCATATTTTTGTAATCCCAGCATCCAGATTTCCTCACAATGATCCCCGATCCGCTCAAGATTATTGACTATTTCCATTAAAGAACCGAGCGATTCTGATGTTTCAGCAGAGATGGCCCGCTGGGATAATTTGACTAAAAAATCGAGGATTTCGCGCTGTAAAATATTGGCCAGTTGCTCTTTCTGTTTCAGAGTACTGATTCTTTTATAATGACCATCTTCGAGAAAAAGTGAGGTTTCTTCAACCATCTCCAGAACAATCTGCCCCATCCGCTTGGTTTCGCGGCGCGCCTGTCCGATTGCTACGGAGGGAGTATTCAAAACCCGATCGTCAATAAATTTCACTTGCAGATTCTCATGTTTATCTGTTCCGCGAATAATCAGGGTTGAGAGTCTCGCCAGAAAACCAATCAAAGGGAGAAATATGAGGGTATTGATAACATTAAAGAGGGTATGAGCATTGGCAATATGTCGGGCGATATAGGGTTTATCCCCAAGGTGCGCAGCATAACTGCTGGCCTGGGCCTGAGTCTGAATGACAAAGTCGGCATCCCCGGGGGTCATAGCAGAGACCAGGCGCATAAAAACCGGCATCAGCATTAACATGTAGAGCACCCCGAGAACGTTGAAAAGGAAGTGGGCAAAAGCGGTTCTTTTAGCCGCAAGATTAGCTCCGATAGCGGCAACATTAGCGGTAATGGTCGAACCGATATTCTCTCCAAGAATCAGTGCAACACTGGCTTCAAATGTTAACAACCCCGAACTTGCGAGAACCAGGGTGATGCCGATAGTCGCGCTGCTGCTCTGGACGATAATTGTCACTAAAGCACCAATTAAAACACCAAGTAAGCGGTAATCGCCAACCAGCAAGAACAACTGCTGAAATTCCGCACTGGTTTTCAAGGGGATAAAGGCATGTTTCATCGTCGCCAGACCTAAAAACAGCAATCCAAAGCCGAGAATAATTTCACCGATATAGGTATGTTTTTTGTTCTTGCTGAAGAGTCTGAGACCGGCACCCAGTCCGATGGCTGGAAGGGCAAATTTACTGACGTTGAAAGCGATTAACTGGGCGGTAATGGTGGTGCCGATATTGGCTCCCAGAACCACCCCGATGGCTTGAATCAAGGTCAACAACCCGGTATTCACAAAGCCGACAACCATGACTGTTGTTGCACTGGAAGACTGAATAATGGCCGTCACAGCAACCCCGACCAGAGCCCCGATAAACCGGTTGTTGGTCAAGGTGGCCAGAATCTTGCGCATTTTATTTCCGGCGACCTTCTGCAAACCTTCCGACATGATTTTCATGCCGAACAGGAACATTCCCAGACCGCCCAAAAGTCCAAATATGAGTTGCTGATTTAATAGCGCAGACATGATCCCTCCCGGATAGATAGGGTCGGTATCGCAGGAAAAAAAGAGAAACGTTGATATCTGGTTTTATATGCGAATTTTATCGTGTGAGAATTAATTTCTCAACAAAAAACCGGCAGCAAAGCCGCCGGAAAATGGAACATTGACTCCGGTAACAGTTTAACCCTTGCGTGATAAGCTGGCAATCAGCATGGTGCGGTAATCCTCTTTGGCACTGCGGATTCGCATATTGAAGATTTTAACAATATTCAAGGTTAATTGCAGCGCAAGTTGTGGGTTGTCACTCACCAGTTTATTGAAGTTATTCCGGTTCAAACTGTAGAGGAGTGCATCTTCAGTGATCTGGGCAGTCACCGTGCGACTCCCTTCATCAATCACTGCCATCTCACCAAAGGTATCACCTGCACCAAGGGTCATCACTTCTTGCTCATTCACTTCAGCTAGCATCTGTGAAATTTTGACGCTCCCTTGCATAATTATATACAAAGATTCACCGGGCATATTTTCGATAAAAATGGTCTTTTCTGCAGGAATCTGGCTCTGGGTAAAGAGAGAACTGAGAAGTTCAATCTCTTTCCCTTCTATCCCTTTAAATAACGGGCTGTCTGCTAACTTTGATAAATCCACCTGACTCATAAATATCACCTTTGAACGGAAAAGGTACAATCAGCTTCTGTATTTTTCAGTATAATTCAAATAATTTTGCGCTGACTGCTGAAGATGGGTAATTTCACTAGCTGATAGATGGCGCATATATTTTGCCGGAGAACCGGCATACAGAGTACCGGAAGGAACCTGTGTTCCTGGCGTGACCAGGGCCCCGGCAGCCACCATTGCATCATCTGCAACTTCCGCAGCATCCATAACCACAGCACCCATACCTATCAAACAACGATTGCCGATTTTACATCCATGCAGGGTCACATTATGACCGATGGTGACATCATCCCCAATATAAGTAGGGTGGGTTTTGTGAGTCACATGGATGACCGTTCCATCCTGAACATTAGTTCGTTCGCCAATGCGGATAAAATTAACATCACCACGAATCACCACCTGAAACCAGATACTCGAATCAGCTCCGATCTCAACATCACCAATAATTTCTGCTGACTCAACGTGGAAAACATTGTCAGCAAGCTTGGGAGTTATCCCTTGATAACTATGCAACATCTATGTCTCTGCCTGTCAACGAAAAAACCCACTCACAAAAAAAGTGAATGGGTCTTTGTGGGTTTCTACTGCGCATCAAAATCAGTGATCTACACGTTCACGCAACTCTTTGCCAACTTTAAAAAATGGTAATTTCTTTTCATTGACCTGGATAATCTCACCTGTTTTTGGATTGCGACCTGTATATGCTTTATAATCCTTGACCATGAAACTACCGAAACCACGGATTTCAATCCTGTCATTATCGATCAATGCCTGTGACATTGTATCAAAGATCAGATTAACAATTTGTTCCGATTTTTTGTAGGTCAGGTTGTTCTTGATTGAAAGTGTCTCTACCAGTTCAGACTTGTTCATAATGCCCCCTTGCTGGGTTGTTACGGGCTAATATCAAGATCCACTGCTGTCAAGAATATACAATATATTTCACCCATGTCAAGAAGATCATATGAATTTCAAGCAGTTGTAAAACTCAAATTATCGTAAATGGCGACAAAGTCCAAATAACCTTGGCATCACCGTCACCGATATTTTCCCACCGGTGGGGAAGATGTGATTTAAAGGAGAGACTGTCTCCTGCTTCAATAATATAAACCTCATCGACAATAGTCATTTTCAAGCGGCCTTCCATCAGGTAGATCAGTTCATCACCCGGATGATACATGTTGGCTGTGCCACTTTTGCCACCTTTCTGCACCGTACAGAAAAATGACATGAACTGAGGATCACGCAGGCCGGAAGTGAAGGACTCGGTATGCATGTTGTATTCGTCATCATAAACAGTTTTATCCCGTTCACCAGGATGGGTATGGACAATTTCATGAGAAGAGGAGACATCTTCAACAAAGTAGTTGATACTCTTGTCAAAGACAGTTGCCAGTCGCATCAGAATTTCAACTGATGGGATTGTCAATCCCCGCTCTATCCTTGAAATCATATTAGAAGAGACCTTTGATCTCTCTGCCAGTATTTGAATCGTCAGATCTTGTTTAAGCCGGATCTCTTTTAATTTTTTACCGACAATTTTCTTTACTTGCATGATTATTTAACTCCTTCTATAACAGGATCTTATTATACATTGGGGGGTGGTGAAACGGCCCAGAGAATTTTAGATTGCTGATCAGCAGCGTTTTTCCAACTATGCGGCAGCGTTGCCTTGAAGCTGATGGAATCACCCTTCTCCAGGTGAAAGTCCTCTCCTTCAATGGTAAAATCAAGGCACCCTTCAAGGACCATTGCAAACTCTTCACCCGTATGAACCATTCCACCTTCACCACTATCACAGTGTGGCTCCAGGGTATCGACAAATACTGAGAAACCAGGATCACGCAGCCCTTGAGTCAAGCTGTTGATCTGGTGTTTGTGTTCAAAAAAGAAGATCGGCGCACCCTGCTCCGACGGGGTAAAAACAATCGTATTCCCTGTTTCTGCCTCCTCAACAAAATGGCTGAGGCTTAAGCCTAAAGAATCTGCCAATTTCATCAGGATTTCGACTGACGGTATCGTTAAGCCCCGTTCAATCCTGGAAATCATATTTGAGGAGACACGAGACATCTCAGCTAGAACCTGTATCGTTTTATCCCGCTTAAGACGTGCTGATTTGAGCTTTCTACCTATTAACTTTTTTACCATTTTATCATTCCCCAATTAAATTTTTAAAAACCATTTCTAACATTCAATCCCAAGACTGTCAATACTATATGAG
>JAGGWI010000144.1 GCA_021157505.1 Desulfuromusa sp.
AGTTTTATTGGTACGCCCGACAGGATTCGAACCTGTGACCTCTGCCTCCGGAGGGCAGCGCTCTATCCAGCTGAGCTACGGGCGCATGGGCTGTACTATATACGCTATCCTCCCGTTTAATGCAACTGGAATTCACAACTCTGACCGCGCTATTTTTGTGTTGACTATGCTGAATCATTGAAGGTTTTCTCACCCTAAAACATCTGCTTGAAGTCAGTTGCAATTGACAGAACGGCTTTTTTCCTGCTATAGCTTGCTGACAAACTATAACCTCAGGGAGTGACAGACAAAATGGCGGAGCAAACCCGCAAAATCCTCTTTTCTCGCGAAAGAATCGCTGCAGAAGTCAAACGACTTGGTCAAGAGATCACCCGGGACTATGGTGATGAGGAGATCATGCTGGTTGGAGTCTTGAAAGGCTCCTTTTTATTTATTGCTGACCTGATTCGGGAAATTGAAACTCCATCTGTGATCGATTTTGTTCGGCTGGCAAGCTACGGTTCCGGCACCCGGACTTCGGGTATCATCGAGTTTCGCAAAGAACTTGAAATGTCGATTCGTGATCGTCATGTTATTGTTGTCGAAGATATTGTTGATAGCGGATATACTCTGGAGTGCCTCTATAACAAATTACTGCTGCAGGAGCCTCGCTCCTTAAGAATCTGTACATTGATTGATAAAAGAGCCCGCAGAGAAGTTGATATCGAAGCAGATTATATCGGCATCAGTATGGATGATGGTTTTATAATCGGCTACGGGCTTGATCATGATGAAAGATACCGCAACCTCCCTGACATTTATCTGGTCGAGGAATCTTGACGATCATACCCAGTGGAGCTGTAGAACTTTAATTTATCGGAAATGAGTCCATCTGACAACAACAGATACCGCTACCTGAATAGTCCACTATCTGCAGTTAGCCTTAAACAAAGGAGAACGCCTGATGATCATTGTTTGTCCCGAGTGTTCGACAAAATTTAATGTCGATTCCGATCGAATTCCTGATGGGGGAGCAAAGGTACGTTGTGCTCGTTGTAAACACGTTTTTCGCGCTGAGAAGCCACTTGATCTGGAGTCACAGCACCCGGAAAAGGTAGATTTTTTTGCGGAAGAATCGGTTACCGATTCCACCATAGAGGAGACATCCTCCAGCGACGGTTTTAATGAACCAATGGCTGATGATTCTAGTTTCAGTTACGACAAATTTCAGGAACTTGATTCAGAAACAACGGATGAAGAAAACTTCACTTTCGGTGCGGAAACTGAGACGGAAAATAAAAATATTACCTTCACAGAATCACCAGAAGAATCTGGCACGATTGAAAAAGCTCTTGGAGCAGAGAATAAAGATCCAGTGCCGCCTGAAGCGGTTGCAGAAGAAGAGGTTATTAATAAAACGGTCAACAAGATGGACCCTCCAACTGAATCAAGAGCTGCATCGCAACCTGTTGAGAAGAAGAAAGGTGGTCCGATTTCCAGTATCATCCGAATCTTGTTACTGTTAATTCTGGCTATTCTGATTATTGGTGGCGTATTCGTCTATATCAATGGTCCCGATCAGTTAAATCAGACGATTCAACAAATTTTTGGACAACAAACGAATCGGCCGGTGCAAACCGGCCAGATCACCCTGAGTGAGTTGGAAGGGAAATTCATCAAGAATGAGCACGATGAAGATCTCTTTCTGATCCATGGAGAAGCAATCAATAACTTTTCGCAACCACGTGCCGCAATTCAGGTCAAAGGGGTCATCTTTGATCAAGATGGCAAGCCACTGCTGCAAAAAACGGTTTTTTGCGGCAACCCGATCAGCCTGCAAGAGATACAAACCTTGTCATTTGCTGAATTGGAAAAAATCATGGGAAATCAATTTGGCAAAGATCTCAGCAACATGAAAATTGACAGTAAAAAAACAATTCCTTTTGATATTGTTTTCAAAGATCTGCCACAAAATCTCTCAGAGTTCAGCGTTAAAGTCACTTCTTCAGAAGCAGTCACAAAATAACTCCCCCCCTCCTCCTGGTCAAAACACTCCCAACAACGAATATCCTGATCAAAAACAATCATCATTCTTAGAATCATTTGGCGTTGAATAAATCAGTGAGATTGTTGATCTGGAAGCTGGTATCTCTGTCGGGTCAAGACCTTTTCGATCACGACTGAAAACAGAATCACCAGCGGTAATGAAACCAACAGGCGGACAACGGTGAACTGCACCCCCAAGATGGTCGCCTCCATAATACTCATCGGAATCATCACCAAAGATGCTGCGGTCAGATAAGTCATAATCATCGAATAGCGGGCTCCTTTGTGATAAAGAGCATTGGCAACTGGAAAAGCAACGAAAACCCCGCCGACAGTCGTTGCTGCCAGAAGAATCGACCAGACATAACCACGGAAACCGGAAGCCTCGCCTAGGTGCTTTTCAATCGTTTTCGGCTTGGCCCAGACATCAAACAGACCGATGAGAATGAAGGCAGGAGGAAGAATCAGTAACATCTCTTTGGCAAACAGATAAAAGTTTTTCCCCATGTGCATCCCTGGAGCAAAACCGAACAAAAACGATCCAGCTAGAAACAGAAGAAACAGGACAAAAAACAGATAATTTTGGGTTGTTTTCGATATCATTCTTATATTTCTCCGTAGAAAAAACCGATAGCCAACGAAATTATTACCGCGACCAAAAAACTACCGCTATTCCGAAGAAGTGTCGCTTTTGGTCCCAGATACTCCTTCTCTAACGGGTAAGTAAGGACACCGACCATCATCAGGGTGGTAACAAAGGCGGCAACAACCATGTAGAGAACCCCTTTTTCGACCAGAACTCCGGCCAGAGGATAGGCAATAAAACCTGGCATGATCGTAACGGAACCCAACGCGAGACCAATCAAGACACCCAAAAATGAGTTCTCCTGACCCAGATATTCAGAAATCAGGTGCTCACTGAAAAAGAGAATGATGGCGACAAAAATCAGAATTTTAAGATAATTGGGAAGAATTTTACGAAACTTTTTCAGACCAATCTTTATCCCGTTAAAAGTTTTTTCCCGATCAGAGATGAAAGAAATGACCAGCAGAATTGCAGTCACAATATACAGCCCAAACAATGAAACCTCCGTTACAAAATAATATCAGCAATCACCAGCGATAAACAAAATCAAGATTTCCACTTACCACTCTTACCGACTGTAGCAGGAGATCTATTGATCTTTACTCTCGATTTACCAGTAATCAGGCGAACGTCCTTACTCAACGAAAAGTAACTCCAGAACCAGGATAATAATACCGATACTTTTCTGCGAAAAGTGATCAGCGGAAAAATATGAATAACTCCCCAGATCAGCCAGGCAAAAAAACCGGAAAAATGTTTTCCACCAATTGTTGCCACCGCATGATTCCGACCAATTGTCGCCATTGAACCTCTATCGCGATAAACAAATGGTTTATCGTTTATCTCTTGACCCGGTTTTCTGCAGATATCCATAGCGACGTATTGACCCATCTGAATTGCCGCCTGTGCTACTCCAGGAACCTGTTGCTGGCTATCACTATCAATAACATGTGCCAGATCGCCAATGACGTAGACCTCTGGAAAACCAGCAATCGACAGGTTATCGGTCACCACCACTCGACCCTGATGATCCAGTTCAACACCAAGGGATTCTGTCACATCAGAGCCACGCACACCAGCAGCCCAGATAATATTCTTTGCAGCGAGAAACTCTTCACCAATGGTAATTCCCCCGCTTTGAATATCGGTCACCAAGGAATTCAAGCGCACCACAACTCCCATCTCCTGCAAATCACCTAAAGCCCGATCTGCCAGTTTTTTTGGCAATGCCCCAAGCAGTCGGTCAGCAGCTTCAACAAGAATAATCTCTGCCGTTGTCGTATCTATATTGCGAAAATCTTTAGGAATTGTCTGGGAGGCAATCTCCTTTAAAGCCCCCGCCAGCTCAACCCCGGTTGGACCACCACCAACGACAATAAAAGTCAATTCAGCCTTACGGGAAGCAGCATCAGCTTCCCATTCGGCGGTCTCATATGCCGAGAGAACACGCCGGCGAATTTCCAGTGCATCATCAACAGTTTTCAGCCCCGGTGCCAGAGGTGCCCAGTCATCATGACCAAAATAGGAGTGGGTCACACCACTGGCAAGTACCAGGTAATCGTAGCAGACATCGCC
>JAGGWI010000054.1 GCA_021157505.1 Desulfuromusa sp.
AGGCGGTCAGTTTCCTCAAGCAGGTCAAAAGTTATATTGATGATCCAGAAACACTGCTGCTGAAGGTTTGAAACGAAAAGGAGAACAAATGTCCGAGAAAATTTATGACCTGATAGTGATTGGTGCCGGCCCCGGTGGTTACGTTGCGGCGATTCGTGCGGCGCAACTTGGTTTTTCGGTTGCCGTGGTTGAAAAACGGGCAACTCTGGGGGGTGTCTGTCTGAACGAAGGTTGTATCCCCAGTAAGGCTCTGCTTGAATCAAGCGAGCATTTTTCCAGAATTAATCATGAACTTGAAGATCATGGTATCGAAGTGAGTGGTGCCAAGCTGGATCTGAAAAAAATGATGGCTCGCAAAGATGCCATTGTTGATAAATTGACCGGTGGAGTCGCCGGGCTATTTAAAAAGAATAAGATTGTTTCGATCACTGGTCAGGCGAAACTGTTGGCCGGGGGTGGTTCAACCCGGAAGATTGAAGTGACCGGTGCAGAGGGTTCACAACAGCTGGTTGCCAAAACAATTCTGCTGGCGACCGGGAGTGAAGCGATTGAGCTTCCTCACCTCATCTTCAATGGTCAAACGGTGATCAACGCCCGCGATGCTCTCAGCTTGACCGAAGTTCCCAAGCGGTTGCTGGTGGTCGGTGGCGGAGTGATTGGACTGGAGCTGGGTTCAGTCTGGAGTCGACTGGGTGCTGAAGTCACTATTGTCGAAATGCTGCCGCAGATTATTCCCCAGGCCGATCCGCAGGTCGCTCAGACGCTGCAGCGGAGTTTGAAGAAACAGGGGCTGAAAATCCTGTTGCAAACGCGACTCGATAAAATTGAAACAACCGCGGATGGTGTTCAGGCAACGCTGACAACCACTAAAGGGGAGCAACAACTGCTGTGTGACAAGGTTCTGGTTGCTACCGGCCGTCGGGCGTACTCGGCTGAACTGGGACTTGAAGCTGTTGGCTTACAGACAAATAAACAGGGACAACTGGAGGTTGATGAGAATTACCAGACAACAGTTTCCGGAATCTATGCCATCGGCGATCTGATCCCCGGCCCGATGTTGGCCCATAAGGCCAGCGAAGAGGGAGTTGTCTTTGCTGAACGGCTGGCTGGTCAGCAATCTGCGGTAAATTACCAAGTCATCCCGGGAGTGACCTACACCTGGCCTGAAGTTGCAACAGTCGGAAAAAATGAAGCAGAGCTGAAGGAGGAGAATATCCCCTACAAAGCCGGTAAGTTTTTCTTTGCTGCCAGTGGTCGTGCCCTCTGTACCGGCATGAGTGAAGGTTTTGTCAAGGTTCTGGCTGACCCGGAGAGTGGCCGCATTCACGGTATTCACATTGTCGGTCCCCAGGCTTCAGAGCTGATTGCTGAGGCGACGACGGTCCTCTCTTTTGGCGGCAGTGTTCACGATCTAGCCGTGACCTGTCATGCCCATCCAACCCTGGCAGAGGCGCTCAAGGAAGCTGCTCTGGCAGTGAATAAAGAGGCGATTCACGCCTGATTTTTCTATCGTCGAGTCCCTTGATAAATAAAAGGTGACAGCTGACAATCACCCTTTTTTAGTAGCTATAACTACGAGGTTTAATCTTGAAATCATTGAAAAAACTGTTTCTTTTGCTGATTATTGTTGGTCTGGTTTCTGCTGGGGTTTTTTATTTTCGCGACACCAAGGCTCCCCAGTTGAGTCTGACCCCGGGAAGTGGTCCGATCTCCAAAAAAACTAAACTCCTACTATCTCTCAATGATGAAGGGATGGGGATCAAGAATGTTCAGGTCATTGTTATTCAAGAGGGGAAGCAGACCCCACTCCTGAAGCGTGATTTTCCACCGCAAACAAGAGTGGCTGACCTGGAACTCGATCTTTCGGTTCTGAAACTGAAGGAAGGGGGTTTACAGATTGAGGTGATTACCACGGATCAATCGATTTATCACCTTGGCAAGGGGAACACCACCCAGCAGCTGTTTACCCTGACTTACGATACCCGTGCTCCCATTATTTCGATTCTCAGCAAGGCACACAATTTTACCAAGGGGGGGAGTGGCCTGGTGATCTTTGGTCTCAACGAGGAGGTCGAGATCAGCGGCGTTAAATTCGGTGATTATTTTTTCCCGGCATATCAACAGGAATCGGGTCACTATGCCTGTCTGTTTGCTTACCCTTATGACGTAAAAGAGAGTGCTTTTGTCCCTCGGGTTATTGCTCTGGATCTAGCTGGAAATGAGCGGCAGTTGGGAATGTACTATCGCGCTAAAAATAAAAAATTTAGACAACGGAAAATCAACATTTCTGATCGATTCCTGGCTCAGAAAATCCCTGAATTTGAGAGTATGGTTACCGATATTGATGATCCTGTAGATATTTTTCTCTATGTCAATCGAACTGTTCGTCAGCAAAACCGGGATCAAATAGCAGAATTTTCCAGCCAAACAGCGTCCACTCCCCTTTGGAATGGAGCTTTCTTACGCCAACCAAAGGCAGCAAGTCTGGCCCGGTTTGCCGATTACCGTACCTATTACTATAAGGGCAAAGAGATCGACAAACAGGTTCATCAGGGCCAGGATCTCGCTTCGGTCGCTCAGGCAGAGATTGTGGCCGGCAACGCGGGAGAGGTTATCTGGGCTGAGTACCTGGGTATTTATGGGCTCTGTGTCATCATCGACCACGGTTTGGGATTGCAGTCACTGTATGCCCACATGAGTCAACTTGATGTCCAGCCTGGAGATGTTGTGGCTCGTGGTCAAATTCTTGGTCGTAGCGGCGCGACCGGTATGGCAGGAGGGGATCACCTCCACCTTGGTATCTTTGTTTCAGGGGTCTCGGTTCAACCTATCGAATGGTGGGACGCCCACTGGTTGCAGGATAATATTGACATCAAATTGCAGATTCCCTGAATAAACCGGTTTTTTTAAGCTGTTGTCGATAAATATATTATGAAGTTATTTTCCCTTAACAGAGAGAGGTTTACTCAATGAAAAAAGCTGTTCTGCTTCTTCTGGTCATTCTGACCGTTTGTTTTTCCGCTAATGCTTTTGCTATTGCGGCAAAAAAAGAGATCAAAACCGGGTTTATTTATGTTGGCCCGGTTGGTGATGCCGGTTGGACTTATTCTCACGATCTGGGACGTCAGGAGATGGAAAAACTTGCCTATGTCGAACCCTCAACTTTTATTGAATCGGTTCCCGAAGGGGCGGAATCTGCCCGGGTGATCAATGGTCTGGTGCGCAAAGGACATAATCTGATTTTCACCACCAGTTTTGGTTATATGGATGCCACCATCGATGTTGCCAGGCGAAATAAAGATGTGGTGTTTATGCATTGCTCCGGGTTTAAAACTGCGGAGAATGTCGGCACCTATTTTGGCCGGATGTATGAGCCCCGTTATCTGTCGGGTATTGTCGCTGGAAAAATGACCAAAAAAAATGTCATCGGTTATGTTGCTGCGTTCCCCATCCCGGAAGTTATCCGTGGCATCAATGCTTTTACCCTTGGAGTTCACAGTGTCAACCCCAAGGCTGAAGTCAAGGTTGTCTGGACCCAAACCTGGTTTGATCCAGGCGTTGAGCGTGATGCTGCCGATAGTCTGTTGGATGTCGGTGCCGATGTCCTCACCATGCACCAGGATGCTCCAGCGACCATGCAGGCGGCAGAAGCCCGCGGCGCTTACGTTATTGGCTATAACTCTGATATGCGCAGCTTTGCACCCAACGCTTTCCTGACCGCTCCGATCTGGAACTGGGGTTCCCTCTACTCCAAGCTGGCTGAAGAGGTTCACAATGGTACCTGGAAATCTGAGCAGATCTGGTGGGGGATGAAAGAGGGTCTGGTTCAACTTGCCCCTTTCAGTGCGAAGGTTCCTGCAGATGTTCAGGCTCTGGTGATCGAAAAAGCCAATGCCATTAAAGCTGGCTCCCTTCATCCCTTTGCCGGGCCGATCAAAGACCAGAGCGGTCAAGAGGTCGTTGCCGCAGGTCAAACTATCAAAGATGGTGATCTTCTCGGTATGAACTATTTTGTCGAGGGTGTTCAGGGGACGATTTCGAAATAAGTTGAATTATTAACCAAGGCACGCCCATCAGGGCGTGCCTTTTTTGGTTATCTATGTCTGATATTTTACAGATCAAAAATATCCGTAAAACTTTTCCCGGTGTGGTTGCCCTGGACGATGTCTCCTTCTCGGTCGCTCCGGCTGAAATTCATACTTTGCTGGGTGAAAACGGTGCCGGGAAAAGTACCCTGATGAATGTTCTGACCGGGCTTTACCATCCGGATCGGGGAGAGATCCGTGTTAACGGTAAGTTGGTGCACTTTACCAGCCCGCGCGATTCGCTCAACTGCGGTATCGGGATGGTGCATCAGCATTTTATGCTGGTTCCGGCCCACTCTGTTTTTGAAAACATTCTACTGGCTCTCGACGATGTCCCGATTTTCTTCAGTCGTAAAATTTACAAAGAAAAAATCCAGAAACTGATCGATGAATTCGATCTGGATCTTGATCTGGATACTCCGGTCTGGAAACTTTCCATCGGTGCACAACAGTGGATCGAGCTGATCAAGTTACTGATGCGTGATTGTCAGCTGTTGATCCTTGATGAACCGACTGCTGTTCTTACCCCCCAGGAAGCTGAACGCTTGTTCAACGTTTTGCGGCGCTTGAAGACGCAGGGGAAAAGTATCATTTTTATCTCCCACAAAATGCGTGAGGTGATGGAAATTTCTGATCGTGTCACTATCCTCAAGAAGGGTTGCAGTCTTGAAACTCTGACTCGTGGTGATTTTGATGAGTCAAAATTGGCCTCGTTGATGATCGGTAAAGATAAAATTCCCCAATGGCAGAAAAATCTACAGATGTCCGATGAAATTGTCCTCGACATCCAGAACCTGTCGGTTCGCAATGATCGTGGTCTGGCTGATCTGGATGATTTCAATCTGCTGTTGAAAAAAGGTGAAATCCTCGGTATTGCCGGGGTGGCAGGAAATGGGCAAAAAGCCCTGGCAGAAGTATTGACCGGGCTGAAAAATACCAGCCAGGGACGGATTATGGCGGGGGAGAAAGATATCACCAACAGCAATGCCAGGTACTCCTATATCGCTGGAATTGCCCATATTCCGGAGGATCGAAAAACTATCGGTATCGCGCCAGATATGACAGTTGACGAAAATTTGATCATGAAAAGTTTCAAGAGTGGAATGTTCAGAAACTGGATTTTTCAGGACAAAAAGGCGATCCGGCGTAATGCGGAAGAGAAAATAGAACAATTTGCGATTAAAAGTGGTCCCGATGGGACCCCGGTTCGTTATCTGTCCGGTGGAAATATCCAAAAAGTTATTATTGCCCGGGAATTATCCGAGCATCCTGCGGTTCTGGTGGCTCTCTATCCGACCCGTGGCCTTGATATTGGCAGCGCTGAATATGTCCATAAAGTTATTGCCGATGGTGCCGACCGGGGCATGAGTACAATTCTCATCGCCGAAGATCTGGATGAATTACTCAAGCTCAGTGATCGTATTGCGGTTATGTTTCGTGGCAAGTTGATCGGCTATGTCGATCCGCGTAAGACCACACGGGAAGAAATTGGTCTGATGATGGGTGGAGAAACTCCGGGAGGTGCTGAATGAAGCTGGTGATTGAGCGCCGCGAAATATCCTCCGCGTTACTCCGTTTCAGTGCCCCGATTGCATCGATTGGAGTCGCTCTGTTTGTTGCCGGATTTCTGTTGCTTGCCAGCGGTGTCAGCCCTTTGGCCGCCTACAAAGAGATCCTGATTGAATCCCTCGGGTCACTCTATGGGTTGTCGGAAACTCTGGTCAAAACCACCCCGCTGATTTTTGCCGGGTTGGGGGTCAGCCTCGCTTTTCGCATGCAAATCTGGAATATCGGTGCTGAGGGTCAGATTTATATGGGGGCTATGGGGGCGACCTGGGTGGCTCTTTTTTCCGGGATTCAGAATCACTGGCTGATGATGACAGCGATGTTTTTTGCGGCATTCTTCTGTGGTGGGCTGTGGGCCGGGGTGGCCGGTTTTTTACGTGCTCGATGGCAGGTCAACGAGGTTATTGTCACTCTGTTGATGAACTATATTGCTATCCTCTGGGTTGATTATTTGATCTATGGTCCATGGAAAGATCCCCAGGGATTCAACTTTCCTCTAACTGCCCAATTCAGTGATACCGCCCGGTTTGCTGAATATTTCAACACCCGTATGCATAGCGGTTTCTTCCTCGCACTGTTTTGTGCTTTGGTACTCTATCTGTTTATTGAACGAACTGTTTGGGGCTATGAAATCAAAGTTATCGGCAGTAACCCAAAAGCGGCTCAATATGCCGGGATGAATACCGGCATGGCAATATTTTTTGTCCTGTTTCTCAGCGGTGCGATTGCCGGAGTTGCCGGATTCAGCGAGGTTGCCGGGTTGCAGCATCGTCTCCAGCACGGCATCTCTCCCGGCTATGGTTATACGGCAATCATTATTGCCTGGCTG
The DNA here is from genome assembly GCA_021157505.1 of Desulfuromusa sp. Lineage (GTDB taxonomy): Bacteria > Desulfobacterota > Desulfuromonadia > Desulfuromonadales > Geopsychrobacteraceae > Desulfuromusa. The sequence continues at coordinate 6,481 of JAGGWI010000054.1, forward strand.
GCTAAACGGAGTGCCATCGGGGTGGTTGTTGTCTCCTTTTTGATGGGGGTGCTGCTGGTTGGTGGTGATAGTTTGCAACTGTTGTGGCAGTTGCCGGTTGCCTTTGTTTATGCTTTTCAGGGGCTGATTCTGTTCTTTCTTTTGGCCTCAGATTTCTTCATCATTTATCGGGTTAAACTGATTAAGGGAGTTATCAATGGTTGAAATCCTGCTGGATGCAACTGTTCGAGCTGGCACTCCGATTCTGTTTGCCACATTGGGGGCGATCATCAATGAACGAGCCGGGATAATTAATCTTGGTATTGAGGGATTGATGTTGATCGGTGCTTTAGCCGGTTTTGCTGGAACTTATTTGAGTGGTTCATTACTGGTTGGGGTGCTGGCCGCTTTCTGTGCCGCCCTTATTGCGGGGAGTATTCACGCTTTGATTACTGTTCAGTTGCGTGGAAATCAGATTGTTAGCGGTCTGGCCTTGACCATGTTCGGGGTTGGAATTACGGCACTGTTCGGCAAGGGGATGGTTGGCTTGACTATCGTAGGCTTTAAACGGGTTGCCATCCCCGGATTGAGTCAACTACCCATTATTGGCAGGGCCTTCTTCAATCAGAATCTGTTGATCTACTTCAGTTTTCTGCTGGTGTTTTTGATCTGGTTTTTCTTCTACCGAACTCGTTGGGGACTGGGGTTGCGGAGTGTTGGTGAAAATCCAGCTGCTGCTGACACCTGCGGTTTTTCAGTCAGCACCTACCGTTTTCTCGCAGTGACGATTGGCTCCGGTCTGGTTGGAATTGGTGGTGCTTACTTAAGTTTGGCGAGTACCCCCATGTGGATTGAAAATATGTCAGCAGGACGTGGCTGGATTGCCGTGGCGCTGGTTATTTTTGCCGGCTGGTCAAGTCCTCGAGCGATGCTGGGAGCTTATCTGTTTGGTGGAATTACCGCCACGCAGTTGCGCTTTCAGGCCATGGGGACAACGATCAGTGCTCATGTCCTGCAAATGCTCCCTTACTTTTTTACTATTCTGGTTCTGGTTATTTCGACTCAGCGGATGCAAAAAGGTGCCAGTCAACAGCCGGAAGGTCTGGGGCTGCCCTATGACCGGGAGGATCGTAAATGAGTGCTGCTGAAGTTTTACTGGAGCGTATCCGTCAGGATGGGGCGGTCAATGGGGCGATTGTCAATGTTGGGCAGTTTCTCAACCATATGGTTGATCCAGTTTTGATCCACCTGTTGGGGGATGATATTGCCGCCCGCTTTGCCGACCAAGCGGTTGACAAAATTTTAACCGCCGAAACCAGTGGTATTATGTTGGCTCAAGCGGTTGCCTTGAAGCTGCAGGTTCCGTTTGTCTATGCCAAGAAAAAACGCCCGATCACCATGCCGGAGTATTTTGCCGCCGCTAGTTATTCCTTTACCAAGCAGGAATCAACCACTCTCTATGTTTCCAGGGATGTCTTGTGCCAGGGGGAGAAAGTTCTATTTATTGATGATTTTTTTGCCAAAGGTTCAACCCTGAAGGCAATCGAAGAGATTCTTTCCCAGGCCGGAGCAGTTCTGGTGGGAGCTGCCGTGATCATCAATAAGTCACAACGGCGCGATATCGAATCGATTTTGACTCTGGATGATCTACGTTAACTGATTCTGTAACCCCTTAGTTCTGGGGACATGTACGCGTGGTTCTAGTGTCATGTCACGGATCAAATGCCGCATCTTGCTTGTTCTTTTGTGCGTCAACTACGTTGTGTCTTCCGCTGTATAGCTATGGCTATGCAGCAAAAACCACGCCTTGCTGACGTACAAAATTCCA
>JAGGWI010000067.1 GCA_021157505.1 Desulfuromusa sp.
AATAATCCAAGGACATCCCAAGGCTGTTTTCGTTGGATTCAACCAGATGTGTGCCACCCAGAATTGCATAAATGGGACGTTGAATCAGGTCTGCAGTGGCATCAATCATATTTTTCATGCCGGGGTGTGAGCAACCAAGTAAAACCACCAACCCTTCATCAGTATCCACAGCCAACAGAACCTCATCATCAAAGGAATCCGGTTGCATAGATCCATTTTTCATAACTTTAAAACGCGGATTAATGACCTCATCTTGATGTTTTCTGGGAAACTGGGTAACAACATAAACTCCCGGTGCAATTTCCAGAAGTGGTTGGTCGACAAATTGATAGGCGATTTTCTGTTCTTCTAAAAACTTCTGGTCAAAATTATTCCCCAGATATTCATAAGAATTATTTTTATAACCATATTTTTCATCAAAGAAGCCTTGTCCCATGAACAACTTAAAGTCAGTCGTGAGCTGGGTCAGTGATCGAAGCCCTCCCGAATGATCATAATGTCCATGGCTCAGAACGACATACTCAAGCGAGGTCAGGTCAACTCTGAGTTGCTCAGCATTTTCAATAAAAGTTCCAGTTTGACCAGTATCGAAAAGAATCTTGAGACCATCTTTTTCAATGAAAAATGAAATTCCATGCTCAGTTTTCAGAGCCAGATGTTCACCGGGACTATTCTCTATCAAAGTGGTGATTTTTACTGACATGACAGCTCCTGTTAAAAATTCTAAGATTGTTTTTTTATCTGCACATTGATGTCGTGCAATGCATTTACCAGATGTCGGGTCATTGCGTTCTCAGCTCCACTCTTATCTCGCTTTATTATTGCTTCCAAGACATCAGCATGCTCATGAACTGTTTTTTCAATGCGTCCCGGAGTGTATAGACTGGAAATCCAGCCGTTAGGTAGCGCAGTAGTCATAGATTTCATCAGTACATGTAAGGTTTTATTTTTTGTTGCTCCAGCAAGAAGGCGATGAAAACGGCGATCACACTGAATAACTTCTTCAATATTCTCCTCGGCAACAAATTTGCTAAACTGGGCGCAGGCATCTTCCATCTTCAAGATATCATCTGCATCCGCATTTTCTGCCGCGCGTCCCGCCGCCTTTGGCTCAATAATCAGCCGCACCTCAAAGTTATCCTTGATTGATTGCTCGTTGTTTTTCAGCCATGTCGTAAATGCTTCAAGTTGTTGGACATCTATATCCGCAATAAAAATCCCTTTACCTTGACTGACCGTTACCTGACCGGTCACTTCTAGTATTCTCAGAGCTTCACGAATAGATGAGCGGCTAACCTGTAATTTTTTTGTCAATTCATTTTCTGAGTAAAATTTATCGCCCGGCTTAAAACCATCAGCAGCAATCGTCTCCTTAATCGCAGCGACGACACCGTCTGAGAGCCGGACTTTCTTAATTGGCTTCATATGACCTCTTTAAAGAGATGAAATCAGATATCTTCTTATCAGACATCTACTCATCAGACAAGTTTGATAATAACAGGGATCCGGCTCATGTCAACACAAACACCATAGCTCAGACGGAAACATCCTCCTTTGCCATTAACATGGTCTTTGGCAGCTTTTTATTTTTTCAGTAAAGCGATCCCCTGATCTCTCAACTCAACCAGACCATCCTTATACAAACCACCCACCGCTTTTTTGAAGACTTTTTTGCTCAATCCCAACTGGTTGCGGATCAGTTCCGGCGGGCTTTGGTCGTGCAGTGACAGAAAACCATCAATTGCAAGAGCTTCCAAAATAATCTCCCGGGCATCTTTAACCCCTGCAGCACCGGGGCGGCGCAGGGTGACATCAATCCGGTGGTCGGCACGAATGCGGAGGACAAAACCGGTGCGGTGTTCTCCCCGTTTTAACCCGGGAGGGACTTCATCTTTATAGAGCAGTGCTTCATAGTAATTATTGACGATCACTTTTGCCCCCAGATCGGTAAAGGCCCAGATCAACAGATCAACCCGATCCCCCTCCCGAAGATCCCGGTTCTCTTTGACCAGAAATTTTTCCAGCCGACTTGAGGCGATCGGGCGGTTCTCATCATCATGAAAAACATGAACCAGATAGCTCCGCCCCTCTTCCATCCTCTGGGTCTGTTCGCTGTAAGGGGCGAGGAGATCTTTTGCAACTCCCCAGTCAAGAAAGGCTCCATGGGGACTGACATTTTTGACCTTCAGCACGGCAAATTCACCAACTTGGACCAAGGGGATTCGTGTCGTTGCCGTCGGCCTTTTATCCCGATCAAGATAGAGAAAAATCTCAACAGTTTCTCCGACAGTCAGCTCTTCCGGACATTCCCGTCGGGGGAGGAAAAGCTGTTCCCCTTGAGCATCGAGCCAGACCCCCTTCTGATCAATATTTTTAATTTTTAATTGATAACTGTAGCCGGGTGATAACATCTGTAAACCTTTTTTATGAATCTGGTTGTCCACTTGACTCAACCAGCGCAGAAAACGGTGAAAGAGCCTGTACTCCTCCGCGTTCCGGAAACATTGGAGAACCGGTGGAGCAAAGTAGGTAACCAGATTGATGAATTATTACACTTTTACCGAAACTTTTGCCCTATTGATACAAAAGTAACCTAATCCGCAGATTATTGCCAAGCTTATCAGAAAACCATTCCAGCCATAGTGGTGGTAAATAATTCCCGGCGCAAACGATCCAATACTGCCTCCGGCATAGTAGAAGGCGACGTAGAGACCATTGGTCAAACCACGATATTCACTTCCCGCCAGCTGATTAACTAACCCGGATGCCGTTGCATG
>JAGGWI010000202.1 GCA_021157505.1 Desulfuromusa sp.
CAAGGTTCAAGGTTCAAGGTTCAAGGTTCAAGGTTCAAGGTTCAAGGTTCAAGGTTCAAGGTTCAAGGTTCAAGGTTCAAGGTTTCAGGTTTCAGGTTTCAGGTTTCAGGTTCTGATTATCCTTGAACCTTGTTCCTTGCCCCTTGTTCCTAATCCAAATAAAGAAAGATTTAACTGAATGATAAAAACTGTTGCCATAGTTGGCCGACCTAATGTCGGAAAATCGACATTATTTAATCGGTTACTTAGAAAACGTAAAGCGATTGTTGAGGACTTTCCCGGAGTCACCCGTGATCGTCACTATGCTGAAGTCAACCGTTTCTTACGGCCTTTCCTGCTGATTGATACGGGAGGCTTTGAACCCGTCAGTGATGATCGGCTGTTGATACAGATGCGCGAGCAGTCACAGTTAGCTATTGAAGAGGCGGACATTATTTTTTTTCTGCTGGATGTCAAGGATGGTTTGACCCCGGCGGATATCGAAATTTCTAAAATGTTGCGGCAGGTTGACAAGCCGGTTTTCTATTTAATCAATAAGGTTGATGGCGAAAAACAGGAAATCGAGATCGCTGACTTTTATGCTCTGGGAGTCGATAAGCTTTATTCTCTTTCTGCAGAACATGGCCGTGGTATTAATGAACTTATCGATGATTTAGAAAAACTGTTACCCCCGGCTCCAGAGAATTCAGAGACAGAAAATGAAATCCGCATGGCAATTATTGGCCGTCCCAATGTCGGAAAATCATCACTGGTTAATCGTTTGCTTGGTTATGAACGGGTCGTTGCCAATCCCGTTTCTGGAACAACCCGCGACAGTATTGATACCCCTTTTGTTTATAACCAGAAGCGTTTTGTCCTGATTGATACTGCCGGGATTCGGCGTAAAGGGAGAATCAGTCAATTAGTGGAAAAATACAGTGCGGTTACGGCGCTCAAAGCAATGGATCGTGCTCACGTCGTTTTGATGGTTATTGATGCTGTCGATGGTGTGACGGATCAGGACCTTGCGGTTGCTGGATATGCTTATGAAAAAGGGCGGGCCTTGATTCTGGTTGTCAATAAGTGGGATTTGCCAGAAAAAGACGATCAAACGATGGGGAAATTTATTGCCGAGGTGCAGCGACGTTTTAAATATTTACCATTTGCTCCACTGCTGTTTGTTTCTGCGTTGACCGGGCAACGGGTCAGTAAAATCATGTCCAAGGTCGAGGAGGTCGCTGCCGAGTTTAACCAACGTATTCCTACTGCTAAACTGAATCAGGGGCTGGAGGAATTTGTCAGTAAGCATCCCCCTGCAATGGCTGGCGATCAACGAATCAAGTTTTATTATGCAGCTCAGGCTGCGGTGAGGCCGCCAACTTTTGTGTTGTTTACAAACCGACCAGATAAAATTCATTTTTCTTACCAGCGTTATCTGGTCAACTGTTTCCGGGAAAAATTTGATTTTGGTCAGGTTCCATTGCGACTCGAGTTCAAAGGTCGGGGTAAAAGGAATTTTTGAGGCGGTGTTGAGACGTTGCCTCTTTGTATAACAAGGATTAAAAATAATCAGGAATAATTCAGTTATGGCACTTGAAGGTTATTTAGAAGACTTGGGGATTCGCGATATCCTCCAGATTCTCAGCCTCAGTAAAAAATCGGGGACACTGATTCTTAAAGGCCCACAGGGCGAAGGGCTGGTCTGTTTTGTGGATGGCCAGGTTGTTCGCGCCTCTTCCAGCTTTTTTCCTGAAAACATAGGACAACTTTTACTGCAGGTTGAAATTATAACTGAAGATCAACTGGCTGAGGCACTCACCTGGCAGAAAAGCCTCAAATCACCGCAACCTCTGGGTCCAATTTTAACTTATAAGTTTCAGATCGCAGCTTCCGAAATTGAAGCTGTTATCGTGACGCAGATTGAAAAAATTATTTTTAATTTCTTTTCTTGGACTGCAGGTCACTTCTCTTTTCAACTCGAAGAGGTAAAGCCGGTTGGTCATTCTTCTTTGAATCCCCTTGATTTTATGCTTGAGCATGGACTTAGTTCGCAGCGCCTTGTTGTTAAGGGGCAGAGGGTTGCTGAACTGTGCAGCGAGGATGATCTTGATGATGATTTAATTGAGCGTGAGCTGAGTGAAATGGAAAATCAGCAGGGGCAGTATGGGTTGGATCTGTTGCGGGGGATGCTGGCGGAACTGGATCATCCTGAGCTTGGCGGTGGGATAATCCTTCTGATTCTCCGCTATGCCAGTGAGATCATGGGGCGAGCTATTATTTTTGATGTCAGAGGGAATCAACTGGCCGGGTTAGGACAGTTCGGACTGTCTGGTTTTGATACTTCTGCTGATGATATTGTTCGGAAGATGCGTTTGCCGGTTGATTCAGGATCTCTATTTGCCCAGGTTTTGAAAGACAAAGTTGTCGTCCGTGCTGCTTTGAAAAACTCACTTGGTGAACAGAGACTGAAAGAATTTTTACATGGAGTGCCCGAAGAGGTTTTTCTGGGTCCATTGGTGAGTGATGGAAAAGTTGTTGCTCTTTTGTATGGTGATAATTTCCCAATCAACCAGCCATTTTATGCTGCAAATGCCTTCGAAGTTTTTCTTTCTCAAGCAGGGTTAGCCATGGATCAAGCTTTATGTGGAACTGATTGAAATTAAGAAGCCATTTTCAGTTGTCTTTTGTTATAATCATTTTGATCTGTTATCCGGTGGAGGTGAGGCTTATGCAAAAAAAAATTCTTATTGTCGAGGATGAAGAAAGCTTACTGAAGTTGGAAAGTATTCTTCTGACCACGAAAGGTTATCTGGTCCAGGGTGCAACCACGGGTTATGCTGCTCTTGAAGCTGTTGCTGCTGAAACTCCAGATTTGATATTACTGGATATCATGCTTCCGGAACTGGATGGTTTTGAGGTTTGTGAGCGGATCAAGAAAAATCCAGAGACTCGCCATATCCCGATCATATTATTGACAGCCAAGAAAACCCCTGAAGATTTATCTCGTGGTGCAGCTGTTGGTGCCGATCAGTATATAACTAAACCTTTTAAGTCGGCGATGGTGATGGAAACAATTGAGCGGTTATTAGATCAGAGTTGAAGAAAATATTTTAAAAACTGCAATGTAATTGGACTCGTTAATGGAGCTTACGAAGGATGAATGGAGCTAAGGTTCTGGTGGTTGATGATTCGCCAACAATGAGGCAACTCATTATTTTTGCGTTGCAACGGCTTCCCGGCTTGAAGATTACTGAGGCAGGTGATGGTGTTGCTGCACTGAAACAATTGTCTGGTGAGAAATATGACCTGCTTTTGACTGATATTAATATGCCGATGATGGATGGTTTGAAGCTGGTTGGTTTGATTCGTAAAGATGCTATTTACGCAAAACTTCCAATTATTGTTATTTCGACTGAGGGCTCAAATGTGACCCGGGAGCGGGCTATCGCAATCGGAGCTAATGAATATATCACTAAACCACTACAAACAACCCGTCTTATAGAAGTTGTTCGCCGGCTCCTTGACCCTGAGACGCAGCTGAACTGAGCTCTTCTGGGGCTTGACAGCCACGTGTGAACATGTAATATAGCTCCATTAATTATTAGTGAAATAGAAATTTATTTATTCAGGAGGCAGAGTTGTCCAAAGAAGAAGCAATAGAAGTTGAAGGGATTGTCGTAGAGCCATTACCCAATGCGATGTTTCGGGTTAAACTTGATAACGATCATTTGGTTCTGGCCCATATCTCTGGGAAAATGCGTAAATATTATATCCGTATTCTTCCGGGTGATCGTGTGACGGTTGAATTGTCACCCTATGATTTAACCCGTGGCCGTATCACCTATCGGGCTAAATAGTTCAAGGTGATTCTCTCCCGTTGTCAGGGTGGTAACCTATAGAGGAAAGACCCATTTCCTCAATACTTTGTTTGTAATCGATACCGGCCTTAGCCGGTTTTCGTGTATATACTCAAAATTTAATGAGCGATGGTGTCGCTGATCGTCGCGGAGGAAATATGGACAATCTGTATAATCCTAAAGATGTTGAGGCCAAGTGGCAGCAGATCTGGTTGGAAAAGCAACTTTTTGCAGTCTCCCCGGATTCTGAAAAAGAAAAATATTATCTGCTGGAAATGTTTCCATATCCCTCCGGTCGTATTCACATGGGTCATGTGCGTAACTATGCTATCGGGGATGTCGTCGCGCGTTTCAAACGGATGCAGGGGTTCAATGTTCTTCATCCAATGGGATGGGATGCTTTTGGAATGCCGGCTGAAAATGCTGCAATCGAAAATGATACCCATCCCGCTAAATGGACCTACGAAAATATTGAAAGTATGCGCCATCAATTGAAACGAATTGGCCTTTCGTATGATTGGAAACGTGAATTTGCTACCTGCGATGCAGATTATTATCGCTGGGAGCAGCTGGTTTTCCTGAAAATGTTTGAAAAAGGGTTGGCCTATAAGAAGGGCTCGTCCGTCAACTGGTGTGACGATTGTCAAACCGTTCTTGCCAACGAGCAGGTGGAGGATGGTTGCTGCTGGCGCTGTCATAATCTGGTTCAGCCAAAAGAACTGGAGCAATGGTTTTTTAAAATTACCGATTATGCTGATGAGCTTCTGGAGTGGACTGATAAGCTTCCCGGTTGGCCAGAACGGGTGCTGGCAATGCAGCGTAACTGGATTGGCAAAAGTTATGGTTGTGAAATTGACTTTCCCATTGTGGATCAGGGAGAGAAAATAAAAGTATTTACAACTCGCCCGGATACTCTGTCCGGTGCAACATTCATGAGTCTGGCTCCAGAACATCCCCTGGTTAAATCTTTAGTGACAGCTGAGCAAGAAAAGGAAGTCAATAACTTTATTGCTGCGGTGGAGCGACAGGATAGGGCTGATCGAACCAGCGGCGATCTGGAAAAAATTGGTATTTTTACTGGTTCCTACTGTGTTAATCCCCTCAACGGTGAAAGCATTCCAATCTTTCTTGCTAATTTTGTCCTGATGGGTTACGGCACCGGTGCCGTAATGGCGGTGCCAGCCCATGACCAACGTGATTTTGAATTTGCAACCAAATACCAATTGCCGATCAGGGTCGTTATTCAACCAGCAGGTGAAGAGCTGGCTGCTGAGCAGTTGGTAGAGGCATTTACTGATTCCGGGTTGCTGACCAACTCTGGCCAATTTAATGGCGTTGATAATGTGACGGCGCAAGAAC
>JAGGWI010000260.1 GCA_021157505.1 Desulfuromusa sp.
AAGAGTATATCAAAGAGGTCAAAGCTGGTGATTTTCCTACGATTGACCACTCTTTCAAGTAAATTGTCATGAATATTATTAAATCAATTGATGAAATGAAACAATGGGTCGCCACCGTCCGGATAGCAGGCGAGACGATCTCTTTTGTTCCGACCATGGGTTTTCTCCACCAGGGTCATCTCTCTCTTCTCGATGAGGGGCGAAAGCGCGGCGATAAATTGGTTCTCTCCATCTTCGTCAACCCGACCCAGTTTGGACAGGGAGAGGATTTTGAGGATTATCCCCGTGGTTTAGAACAAGATAGCCAACTGGCACAGCAGGCCGGTGTTGATGTGATTTTTGCCCCCGAAGCGAAGCAGATGTACCCGTCGGGTTATGCCACCTATGTCGATGTCGAAGGGATTACCAATACCCTCTGTGGTACCAGTCGACCCGGTCACTTTCGCGGCGTTTGTACCGTTGTCAGTAAGCTTTTTAATATTGTTCAGCCCCACAATGCCATTTTTGGCAGCAAGGATTTTCAGCAATTGGCCGTCATCAAAAGGATGACTCTGGATCTTAATCTCCCAGTTGAAATTATCGGCATGCCAATTTTCCGTGAAGCTGACGGGCTGGCAATGAGTTCTAGAAATGTCTATTTGAGTCCTGATCAACGCAAGCAGGCTCTGGTTCTCTCCCGCTCACTGCAACGCGCCAAAGAGATGGTCAGCAGTGGAGAAACCGGTTGTGACGTTATTATCAGGCAACTGAAGATGTTGATTGAACAGCAACCGGATGCGCGGATCGATTACATCCAGATTTGCCATCAGTTGACTCTGGAAGATCAAACTCATGTTGATGCCGATTCAGTATTATTGCTGGCAGTTTATGTTGGTAAACCCCGGTTGATTGATAACGGTTTCCTTCAGGCTGAATCATGACTGAAACGGCTCTTGCCAATCTACAGAACCTGTACCGTATTTTCACCATTCCGGAAGCGCCCGATTCAACCCTGGGGGCGGTTGATCACGCGATCAGTGAGAATGTAGCGGACTTTCTGCAAAAACATATTGTCGCACTGGAGCGCAGTCTCGAAGATATCGAAAAAGATTTTGCGGCCTCAAAAATACCCGAAGAACCCTCATTTGTTTCCGATTATGCCGAATTTGTAAAACAAAAACTGGTGGCTCAGTCGGTGCATACGGCAGCTCCGGGGTTTATTGGCCATATGACCTCAGCACTCCCATATTTCATGTTGCCGTTATCCAGAATTATGACGGCACTGAACCAGAATCTGGTCAAGGTTGAAACGTCGAAAGCGTTTACCCCCATGGAGCGACAGGTGCTGGCGATGCTGCATCACTTGATTTATCGGCAGGATGATAGTTTTTATCAACAATGGATCCATGACAGTCAGCATGCTCTGGGGGCATTCTGTTCCGGGGGGACGATTGCCAATACAACCGCCCTGTGGGCTGCGAGAAATCAACTTTGTGGACCGGATGGTGACTTTGCCGGAATTGCCAAAGAGGGCTTATTTAAGGCGTTGCAATATCTTAATTGTAATGGTCTCGCCATTCTGGTGTCGCGCCGGGCACATTATTCTCTGGGAAAAGCGGTTGATCTGCTGGGAATTGGGCGGGATAATCTGATTCTGGTTGATACCGATGACCACAGTCGCATCGATATGGCTGCATTACGGGTTGAATATAAGAAATTGTGCGAACGTAATATCCGACCTCTGGCTTTGATCGGGATTGCTGGAACCACTGAGACGGGTCATGTAGACCCTCTTGACGATCTGGCTGATTTCGCTGAGGAAATAGGGTGTCATTTTCATGTTGATGCAGCCTGGGGTGGGCCGACGCTGTTTTCTGCAACACATCGACATCTGCTCAAGGGGATTGAACGAGCCGATTCGGTCACTATCGATGCCCATAAGCAACTTTACGCCCCGATGGGTGCCGGTATGGTGCTGTTTAAAGACCCTCATGCCCTGACGGCGATAGAACATCACGCCAATTATATTTTACGCCATGGCTCCAAAGATCTGGGAAGCCATACTCTGGAAGGATCACGCCCTGGCATGGCGATGCTGGTTCACGCCGGATTGTCAATTATCGGACGAAAAGGGTATGAGCTGCTGATCGATCTCGGGATTGCCAAGGCGCGTAAATTTGCAGAGTTGATCAAAGCTCATCCAAATTTTGAATTAATGACCGCGCCGGAGTTGAATATTCTCACCTATCGCTACAATCCTGCCTGGTTGCAGAAAGAAATGGGACAATTAAATCAGCAACAGCTGCAGAAAATTAATCCTCTATTGGATCTGATAACTCAAGAGGTCCAGAAGCGCCAACGCGAAGCGGGGAAAACTTTCGTTTCGCGAACCCGGTTGCGCTCGTCCCTCTATCATGGAGAACAGATTTCGGTGTTTCGATCGGTATTGGCAAACCCCCTGACCACCGAAGAAATTTTAGCTGCAGTTCTAGAAGAGCAGTGTGCTATTGTCAAACAGACAGAAGTGCAGAATTATATTGAAGATATTAAGCAGATTGTCGCATAGGGTCGTATGGTTGCTGTTTTGAATTGTATCTACACCGCCAAATATCTGGTTTCAAGTAACGCTCCACCTGTTGAGGGTGGGGCGTTACTTGCTCATGCCGGTCAGATTGCTGCTGTTGGCACTCTTGCTGAGTTGAAACGTAATAACCCCGGTGTTGCCGTTGTTGATTTTGCGGATGCGCTTCTAGTGCCGTTGCTGGTCAACGCCCATACCCATCTTGAGCTCACCGATTTTCCTGACTGGGTTGAAAATGTGGGGGAGGGGGCTTCCCCCGAAAATTTTGTCGACTGGATCCTGCGGCTGATCAGAGTTAAGCAGAAACTGGATAAAAATCAGTATCAGCTTTCATTGAACCACGGAATTCTTCAATCTGTCGCAGCGGGTACCGGTGCCGTTGGTGATATCCTTGCTCATCATGCAGCACGGCATCTTTATCAAAACAGCCCCTTGGTTGGTTCTCTGTTTCTGGAAACTCTGGGACAGGATCCTGCCATGATCTGTCGACTGCGGGATGGACTCAGCGAGGCGCTGAAAGATGAAGTTGTCGGTCTGGTTGAATTGGGTATTTCCCCACATTCTCCCTATTCAATCAGCCAGGATTATTTGCAGAGTATCTATGCTCGTTGTCAGCACAAAAAGTTGCGCTGCACCACCCATTTGGCAGAATCGGCAGCCGAGGTTGAGTTTGTGCAACGGAGCCAGGGTGATCTGGCGAGTCGACTCTATCCTTATATCGGCTGGGAAGGGTATATCCCTCCTCCTTCCGGGCAGCGGCCAGTTGAATATATACAACAACAGGGTGGTTTGTTTCCGGAAAATCTTTTGGTCCACGGAGTACACCTAAATAATACTGAAATTGAAATATTGGCCGAGAAACAGATGTGGCTGGCACTCTGCCCACGCTCCAATGCAACCCTCAAGGTCGGCAAGGCTCCCGCTGGAAAGTTGCATCGGGCTGGAGTAAAGCTGGCACTTGGAACCGATAGTCTCGCCAGTTGTGACAGCTTGTCGATCTGGGATGAAATGGCATTTGCCCAGCGCTGGTTCAATGGCGAACTTGATGCGCCAACGTTGTTTTCTATGGCGACGCTGGATGGTGCCGAAGCTCTGGGTCTGGAGAATAGTATCGGTTCCCTGGAAACTGGAAAGTCAGCCAGTTTCCAAATTTTACAGCCCAAAACAACAGTTGCCGCAGATGAAATTTTCGACTATTTTGTTTCGTCCGACTGTACTGATGATATTGTTCAGGTGTATCATCGAGGCCAGACATATTTGCCACAACCGGATTGATATATTTCCCCCTCCATTCCTTCTCCATGAGGGAGAAGGTGGCCGAAGGCCGGATGAGGGGGGAGTTTCAAGCTCAATATGATATTGAAATAGTTAGCAGGAATTATGGGAATCAAAATTATTGCCACCAATAAAAAGGCTTATCACGATTATTTTATTGATGAGACTTTTGAAGCGGGTATTGCTCTCACTGGAACGGAAGTGAAATCGATCCGTGAGGGAAAGGTCAATCTCAAGGAGGCGTTTTGCCGGATCAAAAATGGTGAAGTTTTTATCAATAATATGAATATCGCAGTTTACGAGTTTGGAAATCGGGAGAATCACGATCCTACTCGGATGCGTAAATTATTATTGCATCATGTCGAAATTGATAAGCTGATTCGCCTGACCGAGCAGAAGGGCTTGTCGATGGTGCCGACCAAGATCTATTTCAAGCAGAACTATGTCAAACTTGAAATTGGTGTCGGGCAGGGTAAAAAGTTGCACGATAAGCGGGAAACTCTGAAACGGAAAGAAGCTGATCGTGAAATGGCCAAAGCAATAAAGAGTGCACAACGGTAGTGTCACGGCATAATTGGACACTGGATTTTTTCTTAAAAATATGCGATAATGCTTAACGAGTCAGAACTTAACTGACTGAAAAACAACAACTTTCAGAATGGGGGTGTCAAGGTTTCGACGGGGGACGGAAACGAAGTGCCGCATGCCGGAGTGGGCTGGCTCCGTAACAAGCCCAACTTAACTAAACGCAGATACTGACGTTAGTTACGCACTAGCAGCCTAAGG